>DAOWHM010000033.1 GCA_030641425.1 Candidatus Bathyarchaeota archaeon
ATGAGATCTCGGACTCAGCACGACATGAATAACCCGTCCATGTTTGATGTGATAGTGACCGAGACGGTACTCTATTTTCGAAGCTTCTTTACCAGCCCATTTCTCATAGCAAACAGGACATTCGGCTCTCAGACAAGTTCTTCTCCTTATTTCGACATAGACCTTTCCTCTAAAATCCTCCAACAGACCCTTCACGTTATGACCATCAACATTATCACATCCGAACAGTATTGCAGATCCGCAATCAGAGTATTCTTCACCGTTTCCCACCAATAGCCATTCATCCTTAGATTCAAAATGCGATTGAGGTGTCCATTCTGATTTGGTACTTTTCGCTAGTGGCAGGATACCGCCATTAGTTGATTTAGTTCGGAACCAATCTGACGCTTTACTCCTTTCAAGAGAAACCATTTCTCAGGCAAGAGATAGCCCTCAAACATCGCAGAAAAAAGGTGGAAGTGCGGGTGACATCGGCGCTGCATGGGTATAATACTGTTTTCCATGCTTTATTTGAAGCTCTCAAGAGCAAAGAGAAAGAGGAGAACAAATCACGTTCTCTATTCCACCATCTGAAACTCCGCAAGTAACCTTCTTATTCACAAGGCAAACGCGGACGTTCGCTGAGATAATTGTTGGCCCTGCGGCTTTGTTGCTAATATTTCAGCGCGTTTAAGTGTTCAAAAGCAGTTCCTTGAGACTGATTAAGTTTTGATCATTGTTGAGAGGAAGTAAGGAGGGATAGGTTATCTTCCTCTCAGCTCAGTAAAGTCTTCTCCTTTCTCCTGCGATTTGTCCAAGCAAGAACATTTGCTGGAGCAAATAAATATGTTACTACGTGTATCGTAATATGTCACAGTTGAATTATCTCGGACTTCCCAGCATTTCATTTAGGGAACCTCCTTTTTAGGAGTCGTCGCTGATTCTCTTTCTTGATGTATGATGTTTGAAGACATGGCTGTCTCTGCAGCGAACATGCTTGTCATCATGTTCTGGTCTGTGATAGTTTTCATGCTAGTCTGGAGTGCACTATGGATGCGTTCACTGCGGCACACTAAGAAAGAAAGCTAATGAAGAACCATCACTTTCATTTGACTCAGTACTGTACCTCATTCTAAGAAGCTTAGAGATTTTTGTTCTTTAAGGTATGGTTCAGGGTTGAGTCTCCATTCTTTAATGTTAAATTCTCCTCTTGTCTGAGCTAACTGTTTTATTAACTCTCCAGCTTTGGGGTTTCTCCACCAAGCTTCACCATAATCTTGGACTAATGTCGCCTTAATTGTTGTGACTCTTGTTGCTGCTATGACGTAGCTTGGAGAGTACATATCATAGTTAGGCATTACATGATGAAGAATCCAGTAAATGCCAGGTGTCCTTATGAAGAAGCGTTCAGTGAGTTCTTCCCATCTCACGGCTGCTTCTTCCGTAGTGTAGTTATTTTTCCAGAATTCCATCTTCATAATGCTGTTGGCTGCGTAGAAAGTCATGAAGATTAGATTCATGAACCTCACTCTGTCAACGATCTCTCCAACAGCTGTCTCTTGAAGCTTCAAATCCTCCTGGAGATATAGAGTGTTTTCCGTGACGCTTTCTATGAGCATGCTGAAGGTTTCTGCCACGCTCATAGGAACGATGTATCGTTTCCAGACAGAGTCATCCGGGTTGGCGCTAATGCCGTGGATACCATGACCAAACTCATGGAATATACTTCTCATATTCGTGAACGGAGAAACCTTACGGTAGAGGATTCTAACATCAGTAGGTATTCGGATACCCCAGCATGATGCACTTGGGCTTTTATTTGGTCTATCTTCAGCATCAACATTAATGGACGAAATATTGAAACCCAAGGTTCCCAGAAATCTACAGATTTCGTCCAAGGGGGCCCTTCCTTCCAAGTATCTATTTAAAGGTTTGAATATTCGACCGCGCCAAGTGTAGAAGTCGTCGTAGTATTCAGTTTTGTTCTTCTTGAGGATTTGAGGTGCAAAGTGGTCAGCAGCTGAGAGGAAGGTTTCTTTGGCTCCGTCTCCAAGCTTCATTAAAAGATTTAACAAGTCTTCAAAGGAGATCTGTTCGAGTTCCAAATAGCTTTCCAGAGGTGTAAGTTCGTATCTCTTGTAGACTTCCTTAGAAGTGTTCATTCTCCTTTCTACTAGGTGAGCGATTCTTGGGGCTTTTGCTATGAACTCGTCGAAAACTTCTTTGCGTTTTTGCGCGTCATCAGTTTGAGAGTTGAATTGGCGCCAGTTCCCCCAATTTACTTTCTTGCCGTTGATGTGATGTTTCTCTGACGATATTTTCTCCATACGTTTATCGTGGAAGTCAAGTTCAACTTCAAGTCTTTCCGCCTCAGCGATCGTATCAATCGAAGCCAGATACATGCTTCTGGGCTCCGTGAACTCCCTCAAGAATTCGTTACTGACCTCAGTGAGTTGCTGGGCAAGCTTCTTCATGAGTTCTCGGTCGTACGTTAAACCCGCGTACTGGCAGTAATACTGCTCTGACAGTCGGCTACTCAACTCTTCGAATCTGGAAGCAAGTTCTACAAGAATCAAACTTCACAATCTCCTCTCCTAGACTTTTAGGATTGTGAATATAACCATTTTGTGCTAGCATCGAGAATATTCACGGGGAGACACCGATTGTTGAAGGCTTAGAAGAGGGATCTAACTATAGGCATGGGACGCTCTTAGCTTTGCTTCTTCGAAGAAGAGCGATGTAGAAGAAATTGAACAAAAACTATGGTCGAGATAAATTTAAGTAGTGGCCTCAAGTTTATGGTTTTCGCAATATGTCTGATTTGGGTTGCCCTGGTAGTATAGTACGGTCTAGTATAAGCGGCTGTCGCCCGCTCGACCCGGGTTCAAATCCCGGCCAGGGCGCTTCTTCAATTTTAGCGTCTAGAATTACTTATTTTTAAGAACCCGGTTCGATGTGAACGTTTTTTTCCAAGTAAAAGCTTCTTTATTGTATTCATGCAGCGCAAATCTATTGATATTAGCAGTTACTATCAAGAACTTTTTCGATTATTGTATTTTAGGGGAAGTAAATCAGAAACTTTCACCTTATATGGGTGCTCCAAGGAGCCAACAATAACCCATGTGTCTTTGCTGAAATCACTGATCACTTCGCGACATCGTCCACATGGACTGAGCAACTCGTAGGAACCTTTTCCATCTCCCCAAATGGCAACAATAGCCTCAAAATCTCTATATCCATGTGAGACTGCGGTGCAAATCGTCGCAACTTCACCACATACATCGGCATACCCTACACTAGCCTCAATATGAATCCCGGTGAATACTTTCTTATCTTTGGTTCTGAGAGCAGCGGCTACTTCGTGGAAATCATCAACATGTAATCGGTCAGCAGCATCTTTTGCAGCCTCAATCAACTCAAAATCTTCCTTACTTAACTCGGTTTCTGACTCCAATACACACTCCTCATGAAATGTTCAGGTAGTTATCTTATTCAAGACCTTTGAGTATGATGTATGCTTGTTCTTCAACATCAGCTATTTCCATCAAAATATCGGAAACTTCTTGCCTATCTTGTTTCAACGCTGCTTTACACAGATGCATAATCTTCTTTCCAGATCGTCTGAACAATATTGATGCTTCAGTCCAATTACTTACATTGTACTTGTCTCCCAACGTGTTAAGTACGTCCGCTTGCCACAATCGCATTCCATGACTATTCTCAAATGTTTCAGGCAACAGAGGTGGAGCTGTCGCATAGGTAACCATATGCTCAAAACACTTCCTATTATCCCATTCAAAGATTTCATCAGCTAATTTTCGCATTGCAGGAATTCCAAACATTCTCACTGGAGGATGCAAAAACCGCTCAGCCTTATAGACAAACCCATTCTTTGCAACTTCAAACTCAGATGGTATCTTTTCAGGAATAGTAAACGCCCTAATAGTGTTTCTTTTACTCATTCCTGGCACTTTGACGTCCAAAGATTTCTCAAACTCATCATATGGTATTTTCTGAACATTCTCATGGCTGCAATCATGCACAAAAACAACCTGTTCCTCATCATCATACCCAACAACAAGAACATAATGAATAGGCACATGCTGTTTCCTATATAGATCTGAGTAATAGTGAAGATAATACATATCAAGAGCGCCAGCCATAACCGGCTGTCCTTCATTGACAAAATCTTTAAGACGAGAAAAAGTGAACTTGAAACTTCTTCCCTCAATCACAGTTTCTTTAAACCCTATAATATTGGCCAAATCCTTCATCAAATACTTTGGATTTGCACCCCAATACACCATGCATGGCGGATCTGCCCTTTTGAAGCGAAGATAAGCAAAACCAGCCATGCCACCTACCATGGATAGGAGGAAATCAGTGTAATCTGCTCCCTTCCACGCCACGAGATCTTCCAGTCCATTAACATAACATGTGGATTCGCACACTCTATGAGGCAACGTATGCAGTTTTTTCGTACGTTTCATCTTCTTTCACTCATACAAAGCAAGTATAGATATTAATCCTCTCTGCAGCGAAGATACCGCTCACTAGTAGAAGAATTTCTATCCGAGCTTCCTTCTAACGTTGATCCCTGCGGTGAGAGTGGAGAATTTCATTCATTTGTATATGATGGACCGATATTCCAAGAGAGGATATCATATGCAAAAGGAGAAATCGTTCTGAGAGAAAACCGTTTTTACTATTGTGATTTGACACCTATTCAAAAGGGAAATCTTGTCGCTTCTGATAACAGCGCACGCTAAGAAGTATATAAATGCGCGTGCATGCATGTGCCAATGCTATGGGGGTACTTTTAATGAGTGAAGGATTAGATTTTCGTCGGATGACAGATAAAACGCACGAACCCTCTGAAGAAGAGATGGAGAATATCATAGGGGAGGAGGCGCGAGGATCTTGGTTGGAGATAAGAGAGTTCATCGAAGACCGCTATGGTCTTGAGCCTGAAACACTATTCTATGGTGTGAAGTATGGGTGGACAGTTCGTTACCGTAAAAGTGGCAAGACGTTATGTTCGCTTTTCCCTGAGGAAGGTGGATTTACAGTTCTGATAGTTCTTGGAGGGAAGGAGGCTGAGAAAGCTTTCTTGATGCGAGATGAACTAAGTTCCAAAATCCAAAAGCTTTTGGGAGACACAGAACAGTTGCATGACGGACGTTGGCTATGGATTAGACTGTTGACAGCAAGTGGAACCGATGATATAAAGAAGCTTCTGCAAATAAAAAGAAAGCCTAAAAAGACTTAATTTCACGCGCACATTTTCCAAAAGCAAGCAAGGCTTTCTTTGGAAGCTAAGAGAAACTTAAGTGCTTCAGTAGTTTTTTCCTTTGTGGCAACGCGTAAGCCATATATCTTTGAAGGAAGTTATCCGTTACGATCAATATGTCGAAGACCCCTGAGACGTTAAAAGCCAATTATGACAAGCTTATGGCGAACATCAAGGAGATTACTGTTCTCCAAACAGCCGCGAATATTATCTATTGGGACATGGAAACAAAGATGCCCCCAAAAGGGGTTAACCTGCGGAGTCAGCAGTTAGGTGTAATTAGTCAAGTTCTGCATAGGATGATCACTAAGCCTGAAATTGAAACTCTCCTTTCTAAGATTGAAA
>DAOWHM010000098.1 GCA_030641425.1 Candidatus Bathyarchaeota archaeon
ACAGGCATATCAGTAGGATACTCGACAGCTGATGCTGTGACTTGAGCAAGTATCGCTATGGCATTGACGGTTAAGATCAGAACCATTAGATGCGTAGTTTTGGTCATTACTTCCACCTGTATGATATCCTCTATTCTTTAAGCAGCTCCTTTATGCGTATTCATCAAGGGTGTTATCGTTTTTCGAACCTTTAAATGCAATTGAAGCATTTGTATTTTTTGTGAATTCGATGCCATCAGCAAACACTAAAGAGATGTATGACAAACTTCTGCAAATATATCAAGAAGCCAGATACAAGAATCCTAAATTATCGCTTAACTACGACATCGAGAAGCTGAGAAGTGAAGGATTAAATCGGAAGAAGGCGATTCTCTCGCTTTATGAAGAGAAAACGAAACAAATTCCTTTCACTGAAGAGGCGAAAATACTGGCAGAACGCCGTATTGGGGAGCTTGAAAAGGAATTGGACGAATTGAGAATGTCTTTACGAAATCGTGCCGAAGAGGTTGAAAGTATCAAGAAATACTTGGCTTACACCCATAGGTTAACGAGTGGTCAAGTTTTAGCCAGAGTCTGTTTCTACATAATTGGCACTGCTCTAGTTATACTGTCTTTTTTCCAATACAATACACTCTCCATATACTTCCGCGTTGCAAGTGGTCTGGAATGGATGCTCGTCTTAGACAGCTTCATAACCCTTAGTTTGGGAGTTGTGGCGATTGCATTGGGGTGGGTACTTGAGAGTATGGCTCGAGTAAGACCTGTCTTATGAGAAGACATTCAGAGTTTGAACATCTCAACTATGCTTCTCATAGATCTGATACTTTAGCTGCCTTAGCCAATTTCCATTTCCCCAACAGATCTTTAGTATAAGTGTGAAACAGTTCACATCGTTTGCACTTCAAAATTCGTCGATTCTTCTTTAGGTCCAACATGTACAACTCTAAAACCTCCCCACAATCGATACACTTGCCGCTGTGCTTCCGTCGTTCCTCCCCGCTAAAACCGCTAACCATGAGTCATCCTCGATTATCAAATCCTTCTCACGGAATATAAGCGATTCCACATTTGATCATCAAGAAAGCTAAGTTGGGAATGTTCTGTGCGCGGTTGCACTACAAAGTCGTTCTTCGGCTTTAGGAACCTTTTTCAAGAACTTTAGGAAGAAGAACTTTGATGACAATTAAACTTGTAGTCTTCGACGTCGATGGTACGCTGTTTCAAACCTGTAGCTGGCAATACATTCATGAAAACCTTGGTACATGGTCTCAAGCTCAAGAAAATAAGATGCAGTTTTTTGCTGGCAGAATCACTTACGAAGACTGGGCACAGCTTGACGCGAGTCTTTGGAGAAATCAGCCTGTATCAAGGATTAGCCAGATAGTCAGTCAAATGCGTTACGTGAGAGGAGCTGAGGAAACTCTTGCAACCCTAAACCGCAGAGGACTCTTGGTGTATTTACTAAGCGCTGGCTTATCATTGGTGGGTGAAAGGGTTCAACGTGAAACTCACGTCGATGGCTATCTCGCTAATAGTCTCGGTGTGAGAGATGGCTTTCTTACAGGTGATGTTCAAGTAAATGTTTCCTTCTATCAAAAGGGTAAGATTCTGAATTCAATTCTGCGGAAGTTCAACTTAACTCAGCAAGATTGTGCGGCGGTTGGAGATGATCCTACGTTGGTTCCTCTCTTTAAGAAGGTCGCTCTTGGAATCGCTTTCAACCCTACAAGTGAGGAAGTGGAAAAACAAGCGGACATCATCGTTAAGAACAGTGACTTGCGAAATGTGCTTCCTTATATTCTTAAGTATCCCAAGGCTTAATTTCTCTACATGGCGGACAGTGGAGAAGTTTGGGAGTGCGGGGGTTCCCAAGCCAGGTCTAAATCGGGTGTTAAACCCCTAGGATAAGGGGGAGGACTTAAGATCCTCTGGCGAAGGCCTTCGCGGGTTCGAATCCCGCCCCCCGCACCTCTTTATTCAGCCCTATAGGGAGGAAGTTTGCGTTTTGACTGCTCTAACTGGAGCTTGAAGAACCTGTTTTAGTAATGCAACCTTCGAAAGGTTGGATTTCTCTAGTTATTGTGGAGATTTATCATCTTCTATTTTTGTTTTTAATTCAGTTATGTAATCAGTAAATCTGTAGCCTTCCTTGACTTGGAACTTCTGCCCGAAGTTGCAGTAGAGATCCTCTAAGATCACCTTTTCCACAACTCTTGCCCCTGAGCTAAGGAACTCGTTTAGTCCATCTGCGAAGGTGTCCAGTCTTTCAGGAATCTTCTCTTGGGGCAGCGAATAAGATGTTTGCAGGTAGCTGTAGATCACTGATGTTGCGGTTTCCCCAAAAATGTGTTTGAGTCGTGTGTCGATTGTTTCTACCAATGATTTTGTGAACTTTCCTTCTCTCACTCTTATCCCTCTACTCTTCTCAACAAGTTGAATGTTGGAAGCATGTTGGTGTGCGGTGAGTGTTAGTTAAGGTCACATGGTTTTAAAAAATCTTCGCAATCTACTTCGATCTACACTTTGGCTGTTAACATGAAGAGCTTATGGGAGGAGAGTCAGCAATACGCCAGTTCCTAAAGGAATTGACAGATTGTCATTAATCGGTAAAGGTAGCAGTTCCACAAACATGCCTGCAGCAGCACCAATTAAGGCATACTGAAGATTCAGGAAACATGCTGCGCCCAGGAAGGCGAAGAAAAACCCTCCTATGAAACCTTCTAGACTCTTGCTTTTGTTGAAGGGAATAGGCGTATTTCCAAACAATCTGCCTAAGATCGAGGCTGCGCTGTCACCAAGGGTGACTATGGCTATTGACGCATAATTGAATGGGGCTGGGAACAGCAGAAGCGAGAGGGCCACTCCCAGAGCGAGGAATATTGGAGTTGCGACAAACTCATGACGCTCCGAAGAAGTTGATGCATTCAAAGTAACATACGAGATTAGAGGGCTACTCCTCCATTGGATTCTGGCAACCTCAGATGCTGCGTAGATCACTGTCATCAATAGCAGAAGAGAAGCAACTTCAACAACGCCGATGTGCATCGAAGCAAAGGCTACTAAGAATCCGATTGAATGTATGATTTCTCGAATGGCTTCATTGCGCGATGGCAATCTGCATCTGCTTCCATGTGTTCCCTTTATGATTGGCAAGATTTCTAATAGGTCCTCTGTTATCACGTGATCTGACTTCTGAACTATTGCGGAGTCTGGTCGATAGCCTATCTTCAGAGCGTCTGGATAGAAGATTGAAGAGTTGTTCCGATCGTCGGCTACTATTACACATTCCTTGGGCGCTAGATTCTCTTGCTTCAAGATTCTCCTTAATGTGAAAGCCTTACCATCTTTCTTTATGACTTCGCCTTTAATGTTTCCAGTTATGATGTTGTTGTCCACTTCCAGTTCTAGTCCAAAGGCATAGTCAATGCTTAACTGGGAAGCAAGATCTTCAACCAAGATTTGTGGAAGACCTGAGCTTATGACTGCGGTCTTCAAACCCATCTCTCTCAACTTTGCGAAGAGCATTTCTGCATGGGGCAGCAAAGGTATTTCTTTGAAAGTATCTGAGAGTTCTTTTACGCTGGTGCCCCGAAACAGTTTGAAGACTTCTTTAAGTGTCAGTTCCAATGAGAGCAGTCGCACTTCGTAAAGGAGACCTAGAAAGAGTAACTTGACAAACTGGAAGGAGCTCAGTTTTCTGCCAACTTCAAAGATCAGATAGCGGTTCCTAGGCAGCAACACTCCTTCAACGTCGAAGACCACAAGTTTTCTTCTCAAGCTGTAGGTACCCCCTTTCATCCTCTTTCTTAACCACTACTTTTCAATACTTTTTGTTGGGGTCACCTATTTGATTGTTGGTAAAGTTTTAATGTTCGGATGAACCTATGAGGTTTGGGCGGTGGGCCTTAGGCGGGGGGCTAGGGGTCCTCTGAAAGGCTCTGCCTTGACCGTAAATCCTCTATACGACGGGCTAACAGCTGAGATTGAGGTGTTAAAGAGCGTTAGGCTCCGCTCATACTTGCAGTGAATGTCCGTCCTTTGGGGCTGATGGTCACGGAGCTGTCTCCGTAAGGTGACGGTTTCCGTGTCTACTAGGTGAATCTGGCCAGGCCCGGGAGGGAGCAACCTAAGTCTAGACGTTTAGCGCTCAAAGGGGTGCGGATATGAGACAAGGATAAGCTGTGGGCTTAACGAAAACTAGGCACCAAACCTCAGTGACCCACTGCCTAAGCTCTGTCATTATTATGTCGGGGGCTCTTGCAGAGTTTCTAGCATTTTGCATGGTTGGCAGATTATGTTTGCCGTAGGCTCACCACAGATCTTGCAGTTCCCTAGATTTTCAGATGTCGCAGCCATATCAATGAAAGGTCGGAGTTTTTCTGATGAGTGGTAAAGGGAATATTTTATTCCTGCGTGTCTCTCTTCCATTCTGTTCAACATCGCGCGTATATCATTTCTCAGAGCTTCAGTTGCATATGGGCAAGGAATGTTTTGAAATTCGATTTTCTTCAGATAAGCATACATAACCGTTTCTTTCTCAAGGACTTCGCTAAGAGGTTTTATTCGGCTCACAAAGTGGGGATGAGGAAAGGGTGAGACTGGTGTGGCTCTCGCAATTCTTAGAGGGTCACCGTGCAGAATGTTTAGCAGGATTGTTTGTGCTTCGTCATCTAGATTATG
>DAOWHM010000009.1 GCA_030641425.1 Candidatus Bathyarchaeota archaeon
ACTTCCTCTTTAATCATCTCTTGAACCTTCCCGTTTATCTTCAGATTATGTTCCTCTAAAGCTTCGGGATCAAGGTACAAACTTTTAATCAGATTTGGAGGGCGTCCCTTAGCACCTGTCAAAGCCCATCCTTTCATAGGAAGACTCACTTGAGTTCTCTTTTCAAACTCGACTGGTTCCATCATTTGACCCATATAACCATCTCCCAAGATCATCACAGGATTTCGATATTTATCTGCAAGATCGAAGGATTCCATTGTAAGCGAAACAGCTTCCTGCACAGTATGAGGTGCCAACACAAGCAGATGATAATCACCATGTCCTCCACCCTTAGTCGCCTGGAAGTAGTCAGATTGCGAAGGTTGTATACCTCCCAATCCAGGTCCACCCCGCATTATATTCACTATGACGCATGGAAGCTCAGCGCCAGCAAGATAAGAAATCCCTTCTTGCATAAGGCTGACCCCAGGACTAGAAGAAGAAGTCATCACCCTTTCCCCTGCCCCTGCTGCGCCAAAGAGCATGTTAATAGCGGCTACTTCACTCTCTGCCTGAAGGTAAACCCCACCAACCTCTGGAAGGCGTTTAGACATATACTCGGGGATTTCACTCTGAGGAGTAATAGGGTAACCAAAGAAGTGTTTACAACCAGCTTGAATTGCAGCTTCAGCGATGGCTTCGTTACCAGTCATAAACCTCTTATCCATCATCTCTTCCCTCCAACCTTCTTCTCTCGATAAACCTCTATGGCAACATCAGGACATGTTATTGCGCACAAAGTGCAACCAGTGCATTTCCCATTTGGATCAACAAACTCAGCTGGATAGTAACCCTTCGAGCTGATCCGCTGAGAAATGCTGATGATGTGGAATGGACAAGCATACACACACAACTCGCAACCTTTACAGACATTCTCGTCAATAACGATTTTGCCCATTTCACATTATCCTCTCTGCAGCACTGATTTGTGTTCGAAAACACACATTTACCTTCATGACACGCACCATTTCTGAGAAGTAACAATAACCACCATATAGGGAAAAGTGTTTCGCAAAGGATCCTATCCAGTCTCCTGTAGAGAAATCTCACTGCTGACGCCTTAACTGAGATGGGGAAACGTGTATATTCAACGATTCAAATGTAGAACGAAAGATTGAAGGAACGTTAAATGGCAAATTTACAGGAAGTACGATGGCACGGTCGAGGCGGACAAGGTGCATGGACAGCAAGCGAACTCCTCGCCAAAGCCGCTATCATTGAGGGAAAGCATATCCAATCATTCCCAGAGTTCGGACCTGAACGCATGGGCGCGCCTTTAGCAGCTTACACCAGAATCAGCAACGAACCAATTAGACTCCACTGCTCCATATACAACCCAAACTTAGTAGTCGTACTTGACCCAACACTGTTACGATCGGTTGATGTATTGGCTGGTCTTACCGAAGAGGGAACGATAGTTGTCAACACTCAAGAAAACCCTCAAACACTCAAAGAGAAGTTAAAAATAACCTCACAAAAAGTCTGGACAGTTCCAGCAACGGACATTGCCATCAAAATCTTAAATGCTCCCATCACAAACACCGCAGTGCTTGGAGCCACAATTCATGCGTCATCACTAGTAAACCTGGAAAGCCTCGAAAAGGCTGTCAGAGAACGCTTCAGAGAAGAACTAGCTGAAAGAAACATAGCTGTAATAAGAAACGCATACGAGGAGGCAAAAACTGCATGAACAAGACACTCAAAGGATGGAAAGACATCCCGATTGCCGGAGTCTGCTGGAAACCTGCCACACAATACCTCACTGGTGACTGGAAAACTTTCAAACCCATCCATGATGCTGAAAAATGCACAAAATGTCTTCTTTGCCCCATGATCTGCCCAGATTCTGCCATAAAATGGAATCAAACTAACGAGGAGATTGAGTTCGACTATGACTTCTGCAAAGGCTGTGGCATATGCGCCAACGAGTGCCCAGCTGACGCTATAAAGATGGTGAGAGAAGGTGGAGAATAAGTTGGCAGTTGCGCAACAGAAAACCCTTGCAATGAACGGTGATGAAGCGGTCGCTCTCGCCGTTAAACAATCAGATGTAGACGTGGTTGCAGCGTATCCCATAACACCACAAACAATCATTGTTGAAAGATTAAGCGAATACGTAGCAAATGGCGAAGTAGAAACCGAGTTCGTCTGCACAGAATCTGAACACAGCGCTTTAACCGCTTGCTTAGCTGCATCTGCCACTGGAGCTCGAACCTTCACAGCATCAGCCTCAGCCGGTCTAGCGTTGATGCATGAAATACTGTATGTCACATCTGGATGTAGAGCACCCGTAGTGATGGCCATCGCAAACCGAGCCCTATCCGCCCCTATAAACATACACTGCGACCACTCCGACAGCATGGTAGAGAGAGACAGTTGCTGGATACAGATCTACGCAGAGAACTCACAGGAAACCTACGACTCAATGATCCAATCTTTCAGAATAGCTGAACATCTACAGGTGCTTCTCCCAGTTATGGTTTGCCTAGATGCATTTGTCCTCAGCCACACCTTGGAAAATGTCCAAATCTTGGCGGATGAAACCGTCCGGAAATTTGTTGGTGTTAGGCAATTTCCATTGGTGATGGGTCATGAGGGCAAAGAGGTACCTTTCAAGCTTGACCCTAATAACCCGATAACAATGGGTCCTCTAGACCTTCATGACTACTATTTTGAGCATAAAAGGCAGCAAGAAGAAGCAATGAAGATCGCCCCACGGATTATCAAGGAAATACACGAAGAGTTCTCCCGAATCAGTGGGCGCAAATATGGAAATGGACTCATTGAGGCTTACCGTCTTGAAGACGCAGACATCGCTACAGTCTGTGTCGGCTCAACTGCCGGCACAACAAAAACGGTAGTAGATCACCTCCGAACTAAAGGGACAAAGGCAGGCCTACTACGGCTTAGAACTTTCAGACCGCTCCCATTAACTGAAATCATGGGGGCATTGGAAAACGTGAAGGCGCTGGCAATTATGGATCGAAGCAATAGTTTTGGAGGAAGTGGTGGACCAATATACCATGAAATCAGACACTCCATGTATGATGCTCCTACGCACCCACATATTGTGAACTACATATATGGACTTGGAGGAAGAGATATGCCCCCAACAACTATTCTCAACATCTACAAAGACTTGCAGGAAATCCTCCAAACAAAGAAGGTGAAGAGAGATGTACAATTTGCAGGAGTACGACAATAGGAGACAATAAGATGACAACAACATCTTGGAAACCTACTGCAAAAGAGATCGTGGAAAAAGCGGAACTCTTCACATCTGGACACCGAGCATGTGCAGGATGCGGTCCAGCTATCGCCCTACGACAGGTAATGAAGGCCACAAGGGGTCCTACAATAGTCACAAATGCGACAGGATGCATGGAGGTCGTTTCAACAATCTATCCCTACACCGCATGGAAAGTTCCTTGGATCCACACAGCCTTCGAAAACGTTGCAGCCAACGCTTCAGGCATCGAAGCCGCCTTGAAAGCCATGAAAAGAAAAGGAAGACTTGCACATGAAAATATCGATGTCATAGCGTTTGCTGGTGATGGAGGAACATTCGACATTGGAATCCAAGCACTTTCTGGGGCTGTAGAGCGAGGTCACGACTTTCTGTATGTACTCTACGACAACGAAGCTTACATGAACACAGGCATCCAACGAAGCGGAAGCACCCCTCACGGCGCATCGACCACTACATCACCTGCTGGCAGAGTGATCCCAGGCAAACTTCAATACAAGAAGCCCATCGCTGATATCATGGTAGCGCATGAAATCCCTTATGTCGCAACAGCTTCAATCGCCTACTGGCAAGATCTACTAGTGAAAGCTAGAAGAGGCTTGGAAACAGAAGGCCCAGCTTTCATGCATATCTTTACGCCTTGTCCAAGAGGGTGGCGTTACGACACAAGCAAAACAATAGAAATCGCTCGCTTAGGAGTAGAAACATGTATCTTCCCACTGTGGGAAACAATTGATGGCGAATACAACTTGTCTCCTCAAAGCAAAATCTTTGCCTTGAAGCCTGAAAGGAAAAAGAAGATTTCCGGATATCTTAAGATGCAAAGACGGTTTAAACATCTATTCAGACCAAAATTCAAACACGTGATTGATGAGATTCAACATAGAGTCGATGAACGCTGGAACAGACTCCTAAAAAGGTGTAACATGACTCAATCAGATTAGAGTTGAAGAAGAAGTATAGCAACTATCAAAAGCAAGCCTGCACCTGAGAATATTGGAACTGATATTCTTTTAGCCTTCTGGAGAGCCCTATCTGCAAGGAGAGACATCTTTTCTATCTGTTTCTCTCCAATAACTCGAACATTAGGAACAGCTCCAACCTTCCAAGAAGATGATGAAAACTCCAAATTCTCTAGAGCTCTTTTGACAGTGTCCTTTATGTAGTCGATCAACTTCTCATGAGAGATCACTTCACCAATTGGATGATACCCACGCTCATTCATGACAATAGCATTTACAACGTGAGTGTCAGTAGTAAGAACCTCTCCTTCGTCGACTCCCAAATCCTTAAGGGCCTTAAGAATCTTCTCCCTCAAACCTGAAACCATGTTGTTACCGTCAATAGTCACGTAGACACTGATTTGCCGACTAACCCGAAATACCAAAGCACAAATCCCTCCCGGACCGATTCCATCTTCAAAAGTGAATTCATCAGGAACGACTTTCGCAGCGCCAACTTCAAACGTAGAAGGCTTGAGAGTGACAGCTTCAGACAGAACTTTGAGAGCAGCCTCTTTCAAAGACTCCAACGCCTCCTCAACATTATACAAGCCATCAACACTGTTATGCGCGTTAATGACAATCACATGAGCCAATCCTAGTTTAGAAGCCTTTTCAAGAATAGCATCGCCAACTTTCTGAGGAAAATCCTCAGTGGTCTCCGGAGCCAAAGTTAAGGTTAAGACCGCGCAATCTCCGAAAATCTGGCAACTTGAACCTGCAACGCCTCTCTGAGTTCTCACGAAAACCGAGGCGTTCGAAGAAAACTCTAAAAACTTACTCGATTCTAAGATGCTTCTTAACACCTTTTGATTTTGCAGTTGAGAAGAAAGGTCAAATTCGTGCCCGAATAAACCATGAGGAGTGGAAACAACACAAGGATGTTCTTTCTCCAACGCTTCTTGTAGCATAGATGGAAGACGACTACTTCCTACGTTTCTGAAAGGTCCAGGATGAACAGATGAGACAGCAACTATGGACTTTAATCCGCTTTTTCTCCCAAAGGCGAGGAGGCTATGACTAATGGTCTTCTCACACCCAAAGGTCTCGAAGATCTTCTCAACAGGGCCCTCCAGATCCTCCATCCAATTTGCGAGGAAAGCCCTTAATATTGTAGTCGTAGGTGTCTGAAAGCTCTCAGTGCCAGCAATATCTACATAACGAAGAAAAGCAAATGCTGCAAGAATCGACGTTGGAACAGAGAGAAGGAGATAAGCCAGCAAGGTTACTCCAAGAGGATATCCAACAACCCAAAGTGTGTAAAACATGGGTAGAAGGCAAAGAACTGGCTGCATCACAGACGCTGGAATGACTATCCGACGAGGTTTGAAAGAGGTGAAAGAAAGCACAACCAACCTGAGAATGCAGACAGCAGCGAATCCAACCAAGAGAAGGCTCAGCCAAAGACTCCAAGAGCCAAAGATAAGGGTTAGTATGGAGCCAACCCCGAGAAACCCAAACCACAACAAAAGTGAAAACAACGAAAGACCACCACAACGTTTTGCAGTATAGATTGGATCAAACCTCATTAGGACTCGTTTGAAGACCAAATCGGAAAACGTGGAAAGTAGGAAGAGAAGAAAGCTGAATTGCATCGCCAACATCACTCCTGAAAACGAAAAGAAATAGGGCAAAGCCACTACTAGAGCACCCCCCACCATACACAACAAAAAATTCAGTACTAGAATCTTCTTGTAAGAAGGCATAGTGAATAAGGATGAATAATGTTTAGTAGCCCTCTCAACGGAATACTCTAAACTTCTCGCGGTACCCAATCAATTGATGCCCCAATTATAATCCTTGGAATTAGCTTCTTCTCGGATATTAAAGTTGGCAGATCTCTGGCATAAACGGACAGGTTCACCCCAATGAAACAAGATGAAGCCTCTCCTGTTTTCAAGCGTGGGCAACCTATGAACAGCATAACAGTGCTTTTATATGCAGAACACAACAGTGAGGATAAAGTTTTATTTCACCCACACCAATACAAGGTTAGAGACTGTTTATGCCAACCAATACACTTCCACCTCCATCGATCTTTCACATGCTGGAGAAAAACGTGGGAAAGGAACTCTTAGTAATCTTGGATCGCTCCTACGGGTTTGAAGGGACACTGGTAGCCCTGACACATAATCCACCAGGGATATGGCTCTCAAATTCTGAGGCAGTAGTCTTCCGAGCTACTATCGCAAACCCTATACCTCAGATTGCAGGTCGAGAGGAAAGAAGTGAAATATTCATTAACCTAAACTCGGTTCAACGGATAGAAGTTTTACATAAAAGCCACAAATAGCAGCTTTCAGCCAAGTCAACTTGGGCGCATGACCTGCGCTAATACACACATAATTATCAGAGCTACGGAAAGGACTGCAATAAGCTCAGGCCTAATCTGGATGCCTTTTGTCTCCTCTTCGAAAAACCTTAGTAAACCAGCACTCGCTGCAGGCATCGGTGTCCCGCTTCCTTTCTTCTTTCTGCTCAATCCAATATCCCCAACAACTGGTTTTATATTCACTGATCCTTAGCTAATTAATGTTACGTGTTAACTTCCGGAAATGCCTTAGGGTTTTCTCACTAACATATTTCAGCTAATCCACGTTGAGGTATCCAGTTGATTTTCAAAGCTTTTATGGTGGTTGTGAGTGTTCAATAGGGCAGAGGGACAGTGGTGTCGGCTCGTGAATCGTACAATCAAACACTTAGGCTTCTCCAGGAACATCACAGATGGTTCCAAGAAAATATTCCTCTAATTGCTAGCGAAAATGTGTCAAGCCTTGCTGTACGAGAAGCACTAGCAAGTGATTTTGGTCACCGTTACGCGGAGGGCTGGCCTGGTGAGCGAGTTTACGCCGGATGCACATACATAGACAAAGTTGAGCTCTTATGCATTGATCTGATGAAGAAACTCTACAATGCAGAGTTCGTTGATGTGCGTCCAATCTCAGGAGTGGTGGCAAATCTGGTGGCTTATACAGCGTTTACTGAGCCTGGAGATGTCATGATGGCTTTATCAATCCCGTGTGGTGGGCACATCACAACTGGTAAACGACGGTTGGGTGGTACAGCAGGTGCTGTCAGCGGATTAGACGTTCGATATCTAGCCCTTGACTATAAAGAATTAAACATCGACATCGATAGGACAAAAGTAAGAGTACAAAAGCTTGTGGACGAGGGAAAATCTCCTAGACTTGTAATGTTTGGGGCAAGTGTCTTCCCGTTTCCCCACCCGGTTAAGGAACTGGCTGAAACCTTCAAAGATTTAGGTGTCATAATTGGCTACGATGCTGCCCATGTGGCAGGGTTGATTGCTGGAGGTGTCTTTCAAGACCCTCTAAGAGAAGGTGCTGACTTTGTCAATTTGAGCACTCACAAAACCTTCTTCGGACCACAGCACGGCACAGTTCTATCCTGGAATAAGCATGCGGACAAAATAAAGAGAGCAACGTTCCCAGGAATGGTCAGCAATCATCACCTACATGCTTTAGCTGGAGTCACAATTGCGTGCGCGGAAATGATGGAGTTTGGGAGAGATTACGCTCAGCAAGTGGTGAAGAACGCGAAGGCATTGGCCCAAGCTTTGCATGAGAGAGGATTTGAAGTGTTAGCTGAACACAAAGGCTTCACTGAGTCCCACGTCTTCCTTGTAGATGTAACTCAATATGGGGATGGTGGAAGTATAGAAGAGACTTTAGAGAAGGCTAACATCATCATAAACCGCAACCTCCTACCTTGGGACATCAAAGAAGGCCGTCATTTCATGCATCCGGGAGGAATAAGACTTGGAACATCTGAAGTGACCAGGATTGGCATGAAAGGATCTGAAATGGTTGAGATTGCAGAGTTCATAAGCCGTACAGTCATCAAGAAAGAAACTGGCGATAAGGTAAAAAAAGACGTTACTGAGTTCCGAAGAGACTACCAAAATATCCATTATTGCTTTGAAGAAAACTCAGAGGCATATAAATACATAAGTATACGTTGAAGGGAGAGTAGTCGAAAGCAAAATGACACTAAAACGGCTACCAAGGTTCCGTTAGTATCCAGATTCGCACAAACATATTTCCAGCTTGGGAGCGAGTTCATGACGTCGATTAAAGAATTTCAAAACCTGATGCATCGCCTGTACTTTCTTCGAGACTCCAAGAGAGGAGTAAAGACGACAATCGAGTGGCTCAAAGAAGAGGTTGACGAACTCTATGAAGCCATACGGAATGATGACAAAAGAGGCATCTCGGAAGAGTTTGCTGATGTTCTCGCTTGGCTCGTTTCATTAGCCAACGTTTTGGACGTAGATTTGCAGGAAGCTACACTTAAAAAGTACGCTGGCAACTGTCCAAAATGCAATTCAGCACCCTGCAAATGTCCTTTGAAGTGAAAGAATCCTAGGTTTCCAAACGTTGCTGTCCTATGCCCGTAACCTCCCAATTGAAAGGTCTACCATTCTTTCGTGAAACAATTCCTTCGGCTTCCAAAAGTCGGAGATGGTAAAGAACTACGCGGTAGTTCAATTGTGCTTCTTGGGCCACAGCAAGGGCTTTACCTTGCTCTCCTTCAAGAACGTCGAGAATTTTAGTGCGAGAAATTAATCCCCGTTTGACGTTTCTCTTTCTACTCAAGTAGGCATTCGGGTGAAATCCCAGATTGGTCATGACAACCACTCAGAATTCCTGCTTCAAACAGAAAAGGGTTTAGGCAAAATCTGCAATACGCTTCTGCCGCGGCTTGTTACCTTCGAATATGGTAATCAACTCTTCTTCTACCAACCCTAAGCGTTGCAGGTAGTATTTCGGCAGCTTATACTTCTCAACAAGATTCCTTGCGGTAACGATGTATTTCTCGATTCCCCCTCTGTAAACCGTCAAAGATAAATGCCCTCCGCATTTTAGGCACCTTCCCTTCAGAGGGATACGTCGGAACCGTTTGTTACACGTTTTGCAACGGAAACCTTGAGTCAAAAAAGCCCGGAGATTCCCGGAAATATCCCTAAGAAAATGAGTTGTTAGAACTTTCAAAGCTACTTTTTGGGCGTCGACGGCGGAGATCTTCTCCGCAAGTTCCAACTGACGATTAAGCTTGTCCGTCATCTTTTTAAGCTTCTTGTACATGCTTTCATGATTTCCCGCGTTTATATCGGTAACTGGGACTGTGTAGCCAAAACCTTCAAACTGTTCTTCTGTTCCCAGTTTATGGACAAGTAAATCGATAAGGTTTGTTACTCTCCATGGGGCAACATTCTCCCATGTGTTCTCGTAAAAGGTTAAAGGATATTGTTTAGCGATGTCGAACTCGTGGGCCTGTCTTTGCACTTCTTTGGGATTGACAACGGGTATGATGAAAAGTGGTGCATCCATTATGCCACCAATTTGAGAAGGAAGATAGCTCTTGGAGAAGTTCAATAATGTGTCAAGAGCTAGCATCAAAGCGTCTTCATCTCCATCGCAATCGCGTCGCTTTGCTGAATGCCACACTGGGTGAGCATAGCATACGTCAAGTTTGGTGAAACCAATAACTCGGCCTAAGATGCCTACAGAAGTGTGAGGGGCTAAACCAATAACGAGGTGACCGAGAAGATCCTCTATTCGGTTGACGTTGTAGTATCTGGGAAGCCCGTAAACTTTTTCCAGAAGTTGGTCGATAAATTTCGCTTCTCGAATGAAGTAAATCGCACACTTTCGGGGAATCACAACGTCTTGGACTCTCAACTCACAAAGCTGTTCTCCACTTGACAAAGGGATATTTTGGCAGTCTTTTGTGTAACCTAAAAGTTTGAGTTTTTCTATTGAAACTCCAACTTCCACCGGTTTGAAATGTGTGAGCGGGGCGTTTGTTGCATCAAAACGCATGGTTCCGTCTTTGTAGACGGATAGATCCTCCTTGGCGCGAAGAATTCCCTTTTCCAAGATTTCAGCAACTCTGTGTTCGTTCGATAGTCCTTTCACTCCTTTGATGTGTTTGGGTTGACTAACCTCTAATCGTTGGCAAGCATCATTAATTTCAGCTTTCAGATCAATTCTTTGTCGTTCAAAGACGCAGGTAGAGACACCACAAGCTGGACAAACATCACCATCAACACTTTTCCCACAACGAGGACAAGCCCTCTCCAAAACTGCCTCCGCGAAGCAAGAGAGGCATTTGATGTTTCGTGATAGCTTCCCACAGCCGGGGCAACGCCGTTTCGCTAATTCCACGTCAATAGGTCCCTTTTGAGCAGCCGCAATCAAATCACGTTGCGACCCCCCAGCCAAACCTACAGGAAAGAGAAGGTGGACGCGGGGTTTCATCTCTCTTCTTTTTGCCTTCTCTGGTCTACCCATTCTCGCTCCTACTGTTGTTGGCGCTTTAGCGCGAACGATGATGCCGGAAAGGTTTCTTACAATCTCTAAGGATGACAGTGTTGGGTCAACTTTGACTTTCGAGTTTAAACTCAAACAAGTAGCCAGAATAAGAGCTTCGTCGCCTTCAACAAACATACGACCTTCAAGTACTCGATGAGGGAGACATAGCTTCTCAAGTGTCTTCTTAACGTTAGGATCGATTTCACCCATCATCTTAACTATCTCTTCTTCTCCTTTTCGAGTTTCTGAACTCTCCAACCATCGCCGTAATTTCCCCAACTCTTCCGGAGTTATGTTGGACCAGTGAAAGTTATGACAGGGATGGAGAGGTACATCCAAGCCTTTGGCTATAGCAATTGCTTCTTGTGCATTAGGTTTATGTCTAAGAGGAAGCGAGAGAAATGCGTCTAAACGTTGGTTTGAGATGCCAGTGGCTAAGGCAGCCTCCCCAACATTACCTCCAAATCTTAGATTTATAGCTGCGTGCAAATCCTGACACCACCACTCTTCACAGTATCCTGAGGGAGAGAGTGTTTTGTTGTTGTAAAGGAAGTCGCCAAAGCTGATCAGCAAATCGCCTAAAGATAGGATCCGGTGAATCTTGCTTCTTATTTGGGCATAATTGCTCTTTGAGACTCTAGCTACTGAGCCGTCCTTGAGGAGCACTGTTGGTGTCTCTATCGTATCTACAGGCATGACAACCCCGCCTTTGCCGGGCAACTCTATACGCATCTGTGTACCGCCAGCAAGAAACCTATTCAGAACTAACATAGTCAAGGGATGGATCCCGACAGCTGCGAGACCAGTATTTCTTGCCCTGCCGTAGCGAAGGCGAAAACCGCCTGGCTGCGAAGGGAAAGAAAAGACTGGGCGACCAGCAATGACGTCTTCCATGAAGCCTAAATTGTTACGTTTCTCTCCGTCGGTTCCTTCAACTTCTCTCACATCTTTCAGCCAATCCCATCCTTCGATCCCAAGTTTTTTAACTATTGTACGAACTTTTGTGGCTCGTCCGACGATGCCGTCATTTATTACGCGCAATGCGCCGCCACGGACATTGTTCGTTTCCACCCTAGGCAGATCACGGTAGGATTGCACCTCAACGGGATCAGATTTTGTTCCAGTAACTTCAATAGGGACTGATTCGATGGCCATTCGCAGTTGAGAATCGGCAACGTGATATTGAAAACGACCTACGTTCCGTTCATAAAGCCTCATTTCTTCGATAAATCTGCTTATCTCCTCCTCAGTAGGCTTATAGCGGTCTAAACCTAGAAGGCGGCGCACAAAATCTCCGATTATGAGCGTTAATGCTTGATCAGTTCCCCCAGCAGAACGTATAGGACCTGCATAGTATATGGCTAAGTACTTGGTTCCGTCAAAATTCTCTTTGACAGAAACTTTCGCCACTCCTTGAAGGGGAGCAGCAGTTATACCCTCGGTGAGTATGGCGAGAGCTGTTCGAACAGCCTGTTCTGCTGCGCTCTGGGTCTCTAAGTGACCAAACTTGCCGTATACGATCTCCTCGGCGATCTTGAACGCCAATTCTTCACGAGGGAGTTTCTCGCTCAAACTTCTTATGCTTGTGGCTACCCCTGTAGGACCTACTAGACCTTCCACAAGTTCAGCAAGGTCTTTACCAACTTCCGACTCTGGCTCTAGGGACGGGTCTAATCCCTTTGCCCTTGCTTTCCTGGCAACCGTGAAAAGTTTTTCCAGCTCCTCCTCTAGAGACTCTGCGTAACGCTTGTATTCAATGCTCATCTTGGCATTCAAATGATCGCCCAACGACATTACACGTAGAAGCATATTTCGGGTTTTTGCCATCAAAGGGATAAAAGAATGGGAACAGAGAGTTATGTTAATGGTTTTGTAGACAATTTCTTGTGACGAAAGCTCTGTAGTTGTTCGTTGCGACAGCGGCTTCTGGCAGCGCCACCATCTTTAACAGCTTCTATAAGTTTCTCGAACTCACCTTCAGACCCAGCTTCTTCAATGATGTTTCCTGTCACCACGATATCCGCACCAGCTGTGACAACAGCTCTGGCCTGTTCACTACCTCTTATCCCACCTCCAACAATCAAGATGACATCCAAAGCATCTTTTACAGTTCTAATCATAGCTGACGGAACTGGTTGGTTTGCTCCAGAACCAGCTTCCAGATAGACAAATCGCATGCCAAGATACTGAGCTGCCAAAGCATGTGCCACAGCTAGTTCCGGCTTTTTGTAAGGGATAGAAACAGCCCGTCCGACGATCCCGGCAGTACCGCCTTCTCCAACAATGATGTATCCAAGAGGTAGAGCCTCCAAGCTAAACTTCTTCACCAAAGGAGCCCCCAAGATCTGAGCCCCAACAAGAAAATAAGGATCAACCGAGTTCAGAAGCGACATAAACCATATTGCGTCCGCATATTGGCTAATTCCAGTCACATTATTTGGGAACAAGATTACGGGTATTTGAATATCACTTTTTATGGCTTTCACAACTTTATCAAGATGTACGGTCGAGTTAGTAGTTGACCCCCCAACCATAATAGCTGTCGTTTCCGATCTCGCTAACCTTTTTGCCAGATTTGAAGCAGAGCCAACTGAAACTTTTTCAGGGTCAACAAGGGTAAGATGGATGGCATCATCAGCTTGAATACGTTCCAAAAGATGCTTCTCTACAGACCCGACCATACAAAACGTTTCCTAGGTTTCTACTGAAGTTTTGCAGCCTTTCTCTCGGCGTAGTATTTGTCGGTAAATCTACAATAAACATCAATATCCTTGTAAGGTTGTCTAATTGGAAATTCATCAGCCAGACCACAGCCGCCACAACGCAACATCGCGTGTTCTTCACCTTTCATAAGCTCAACTCTTATAGTCTCTTTTCCGCAACGTGGACAGAGAAAGACCTGTGGTAAACGTTTCTTGAGAATGCGGACAACTTTCCTCCGCCTTCTTCCCATGGTCATATCCCTCGTCTTTCATTTTCTACACAACTATTCCTTAAATACTTACCCGAGATGCTTTTTTTGGGTTCATGATAACGAAAATCTACATCTTGACGCCCCTACGTGGCTCCCTTGGCATAACTAGGTCTGCAATATCTACACTATGACTAAAAATCCGATATATTGAAGATGCCACTGCCAGTATCATAGGCACAAACTCTGCAGATCGTTTGTTTATCGACAACTCAATCTCTCGAAACATAGTTTCTATCTTTCCTCTCTTATTCCTAACCTCTTCTGCCAAAGCGACATTACGAGCAAAGAATGCTTTGAGCGCGGTTTCTTGAGCGTTAAATACATCTGAGTGGAACATTTCAACAGTATGAGTCATCGTTCTTGGAATTTCGCCACCTTTTGAGACCAAACCTTTATGAGCAATCTCTACAGCGCGGTCTCCAATTGTTTCCACCAGACTTCCACATAAACGGTAATCAAGGCAATCTATTGAGTGGATCCCAAATTTCTCACCAGCACTTGGATTCTGAATCACAGCTCGTAGTGTACGGACTAGAAGGAAGTAGAACCTGTTGACTTCAACATCTCGTGCTATCACATTCTGAGCCAAACTTCTATCACCTTCTAGAAACGCTGTCACCCCGTCTCGGTGCATCCAAGCAGCAATATTATACTCACGCCGCAAGATCTTTTCCGGTGAAGATGCTGTCGGTTCTAGCAAACACTGTAAGACTATTCGGGCATAGTCCTCCTCAACAATCTCCAAACCAATGAGGCGACTTGACGTTTCTTTAATCAATGTTCTTTCCTCTGGCGAAATATTGTTCTTGGCTTCAACTCGAATCTCATCATATCCTAGTAAGTATTTCCCGACGATTTCCCTATACAGGTAGGGAGTTGGCCTTATCACGGCACGTAAAATCCTACGCTCCATTTCACTCTGTGGACTGAGACTTAAATGTCCGTCAATGGATTCAGTAATGCTTAGAATTGCACCTTTACTCAGTCCGAAGCGTTCTGCCCAGTTTTTAGGCAACGTAACAAAGAAGGTGCCACTGTTTGTACGTTGAACCTTGCGTAGTTCCATGGTAATACCTCTCGATTTTTTCGACAGAATCTAAACAAGCATGCAACATATAAACACAGACAGTGAAGAATGGATTTACAGGAGAAATTAATACATGTATAGACACTCAGTTTACAGAAACAGTAATGTTTTTGAGGCTTCTCTCTGAAACCTTCTCGGGCATGTTTGGTTAGAGCCTCAAATCACTTTGATGCAAAAACGAATGAATCTAACGGTTGGTCTATTGTGGTCACAAAGCACATAGTAGAAAAGTCAAGAGATTATAAGGTTCGTGAAGCTATCTCCCTGTCTCTGAGAGCAGGCTATCACCTTGACAAGGAAGCTTACGGATTCCTGCGCACAATTTCTGGAACTAAGGATCCTGTAGAGTTCTTAGAGGTAACTCTACGAAGACTAGAAGCTTATGGAAAAAGAACTTTCTTCATAGACAAGGCGCTCCTTGAAGAAATCGCTGAAGAAATCTTTCCTCAAGCCAAAGAGGCTAGACCATCAGCTGAACCCTACCTCCAAAAACATTCCGCAAGTACGGGAAAGGCTCGAAGATACCAGCCTCATGCAAAAGATATAGACAGCGATATCAACGTGATAGATGACCCAACAGACAGAATTCGCTCAACTGGCTCAATTGAAGAGTACTTGAAATATTTCCAAGATAGATTCAAGAAGACTCGAAGATTGCTTCAACAACGAATGGATTCAAGAAATGCCACATCCATAAAGGAAGTGTTCCGAGCGCCCCCACACTCAAAAACTAAATTTATATGCATAGTTACTGAGAAACGCGAGTCACCCCGCGGAGTTTTCTTAATAACTGAAGACTTGGAAACTGGAACAACCGTATTCATTCCTTCCAATGCTCCTCCTGAGCTCCTACTGAAGACAAAGTCGATATTACCTGATCAGGTTGTATGCTTGAGCATAATAAAAGGCAGAGGAAATTTACTGATAGTTGAAGACATCCATTTTCCCGATATCCCCCAACGGAAACCACGAAGAGCCCAAGAAGCAGTGAGTGCTGCATTAATATCAGACCTTCATGTAGGAAGCAGAGAATTCATGAGAGAAGAGTTTAACCGCTTTCTGCTTTGGCTCAATGGAAAATTCGGACCCCAGAAGCTGAAGGAAGCAGCTAGTTTGATCAAATATGTCATTATTGCTGGTGACATCGTAGATGGCGTGGGGATTTATCCAAATCAAATTGAAGACCTCACCATTCGAGATATTTCAAGACAATATAGAGTCGCTTCGGAATTCATCGAACAGATTCCTGATTATGTGGAATTGATCATCATACCTGGAAACCATGATGCCTCCAGGAAAGCCCTACCCCAACCTAGCCTGCCAAAGGAATACGTCGAGATTCTACGTGAGACACGAAACGTGCTTTCATTAGGTAACCCAGCAACTGTGAGTATTCATGGAGTGGAGCTCCTCACATATCATGGTCGGAGCCTCGACGATATACTTGCTACAGCTGTAAATATGGACTTCCACTCCCCTGAGAGAGCTATGAAGCTTATGTTGAAGTGCCGACATCTTGCACCGATTTATGGTCAAAGAACCCCTATTGCCCCTGCAAACAGAGACTTACTTGTCATTGACCGGGTTCCGGACATCTTCCACACAGGGCATGTACATGTGATGAGGTATGAAACTTACAGGGGCACAATCATGATTAATTCGGGTGCTTGGCAGAGGCAAACCAATTTTCAACGGAATTTGGGTCTAGAGCCTACACCAGGCGTCATACCGATTATAGATTTGCAGACTCACGCCATTCTACCTATAGACTTCAATGCCTAACTCCTTCTAAGTTTTCCCTTCAAGCATGTTGGAGTGAAATTAGTTAACAAATCCAAATAGTCGTCATTTGCATATATCTTCTTGAAGGGGCTGCGCGGTATAGCTAGGCTTATCTTCTTTGTGCGTCCATATCGTCCTCTGCTAACAACGCGTGCATTGAGCAATCCCATCGCGTCAAGCTCATTTATAAGCCCACTGACCCTTCTCTGAGTTAAAGTTGATGTACCAACTTCCTTACACAATTCGCCGTAGACTTCGTATATGTCACCAGTAATCGCTGCGGAGATATTAGCCTTACCGAGGAAATATACGCTGAAGAGAACGAGCTTTGAGTGGGTTGTTAAATTTGTCAATGCGTCAAAGACTCTATCGTGTTCAATTCTTCTGGCAGCCTCTCTCACATGATCTTCTGTTATCGCATCCGCATTATTCCTCTCTGCTACTTCACCGGCTACACGTAACAAGTCAAGAGCACGTCTTGCATCCCCATGCTCACCTGCAGCCAAAGCCGCGCACAGACCTATCGCTCCATCTAATAACACGTTTCCACAGAAGGCCAACTTAGCTCGTTCCTGTAAAATGTCCCGAAGCTCAGAAGCATCATAAGGTCGGAACATTATTTCTTCTTCACTAAGAGAACTCAGAACACGCGGCTCCAACAACTCTTTAAAACACAGGTCGTTTGAAATTCCTACAATGGAAACCTTACTGCTCGCGAGTACTTCATTAATTCTCGTTAGTTCATACAAAAGCCCATCTCCCCTTGTCTTAACAAGCTCATCAATCTCGTCTAATACAGCGATGAAAGAAACTTTCCGCACTTCCAACCCCTTTTTAAGCCTATCAAAAATCTCTCCAACTGCAAGACCAGTAAAAGGCACATGGACTTCTATTGCTTCACATAAGCTTGTAAATACCCTATATTCCGTTCCAGCCAACCTACAATTTACATACGCTACCTTGACAGATGCACCAGACTCCGCAGCTTTCCGCTCTAAACGACTCAATACATATTTCATTGCAACAGTTTTCCCAGTTCCTGGTTTTCCATAAATGAAAACATTAGAACAGCGCGCCATCTTAAGAATTGGTGCAACAATCATCCCCAAATATTTAATCAGAGTTTCACGATGAGGCAGCTTCGGTGGAACATAATCATGGCGAAGTACATCCCTATCTTTAAAGAGTTGAAAATTGCTAAGAAATCGCTCAAAGACATCATCGAGCATATCTACCTCAATCTTCTCCATATACGAAACTTTCTCCCTTCGGCAAATGCACTTGTAGAGCCCCACTTTCAACTGGAAAAAATAAACCCTTTTGTACAAAAAGTTGAAGATATGCTATAGAACTCGAAAACTAAGAATTATTTCCAATAGCGTTTACAAATGGTATGAGATCACATCTCATTATCAGTTTAAAGAATCCTTTAACACACACACCCCACCATTTCCGGTAGAATACCTAAAGAATATATGTGGATGTTGGTTTATATGGATAAAAACATACTCCACCTCTTAAGTTAATTTATTGCTTTTATAGTAATCTATAAAGATTTCTGTACAAAATATTCTTTGACTTTAGATTTGAACGTTTTTGTATATAGTATCAATCCTTATCTTTAATCATGTTTTCCAGTGGAAATAAAGGAGTGCGGCGCTAACTTGTATTATAGCTTTACATAATTGTGAAATTCTTGTGATCTTCCTTAAACATTTGGCTCTCTCCTTACCAATTCACTTAATCTTTATCAATTGGGCTAGTTTCCTGTGAAGAACAGACCCCTTCGTTTCCATTGGAGAAATAAAAGCAAAGGCAAGTTGTTTTTTCAAAGTTAAGAACCGTTTGTGAATAGTGTTAAGTGAGAAATAGCTACAATTCAGGTCATAAATACTTGTACGTCGCCATTCTTTCAATTCTTTTATTCACAATAGATAGTCATAAGAGCTATAACCTGTGAACTCATATTGTTAAGGCCTTGGCTCGTGATGATTGCAATGCCCGCTAAAAAAATGCGAATCGAAATACTCGATGAGGAAGGAAACCGTTACACAATTTCATTCGAAGGAAAGGTAACTAAGCAGAAAGCACTACG
>DAOWHM010000130.1 GCA_030641425.1 Candidatus Bathyarchaeota archaeon
AATCCTTTACTTCTTCGACTATGGAGAGAGAATTACAACAATTGATTGAGTGCCTTGTTTTTACGTAATTAAGTTTAAATTTATGAGATGGCATAATCAATCTCCACTTTGGAGACGATCGCTTGATTGAGCATAATCAACAACACCCATACTTCTTAATGCCTGGGGCTACAGCTCTTGGTGTAGTCTATTCTGATGGCGTAATACTCGCCTCCGAAAAACGGGTCACCTATGGATATTTCGTTACAAGCAAAGCCGGGAAAAAAGTCTTCAAGATCACTGATCACATAGGAGCAACATGCGCTGGACTTGTATCCGATATGCAAAATCTGATTCGAGAAGTGGAAGCTTATGCAAACTTGTTCAAACTAGACATTAACAGAAGAATATCTGTAAGATCCGCTGCAAAAGTTATGTCTAACCTTCTCTTTGGCAGACGGTTATTCCCATTGATTACTCAGACGATCATTGGAGGAGTTGATGATGAGGGACCATCGATATACGTTCTGGATATATTGGGGTCTTTGATTCCGGACACCTATGCTGCTGTGGGAACTGGTGCAGAGATAGCTATAGGAGTTCTGGAGGAGAACTACAGAGAAGGTATGTCCCTTCAAGAAGTGAAAGATGTTGTGGTCCGAACTATGAAATCAGCCCTAAGTCGAGATTCTATGAGTGGTAACGGGGTTGATTTTCTGATTTTCAACAAAGAAGGCATCCTCGAAGAATCAACCAAGTTTTGACTCTCAAGTTTTTTAAACAATAGTGAAAAACTCAATTTGCCTTCGAATTCAACATTTATGCCTTGTATTCAGAGGGTTTTGAAACAAATTACGAGAATTTTTTTATTAGTGCGGCGAGCCGGATTCGAACCGGCGAACCCCTACGGGAAAGGATCTTGAGTCCTTCGCCTTTGGCCAAATCCCTTTTTTGACCTGGCTTGGCTACCGCCGCTAACCTGCTCAAAATACGTAATAATGATTTAAACATTGCCAGTCCCATTCGACATGACACGTGGTCCTGAAACTTTTCTTCCCCAACCTTTAAACCTGAAAGACCCAAAAGAAATAACCGCATAGAAGGCGTTTCACTTTGCCAAACCCTCGAATTCACCGTATTCACAAAGCTGGTATCCGCGTGTTAAAAGCAATCTCGGCTTCCATACGCATCCAAATCCTCAACATGCTCCAAGAGAAAGGGTTCATGTCCTACTCAGAACTAATGAATTCCCTGAAACTCGACTCAACTCGTGACGCTGGACGCTTTGCCTACCACCTGAAATCTCTACTGAAAGCTGATCTAATCGAGCCAGATGTGGAAACTAGGAAATACCGCCTTACAGATCTCGGACGGCACATAATCAAGGTCACTGACGGAATAGAAGACCGAACCTACAAACGCAGGAAGATGCTAGTACGCACATCTCGCTTCTCAATGGAGGAATTTGACCGAAACAAGATCACACAGTCTTTGGTTACTGAAGCCAATGTACCCACCGATCTAGCCCAAAAAGTAGCTCGAGAAACAGAGAAACGCCTGCAGCAGTTCAAGACAAAATATCTAACCGCCCCCCTCATTAGAGAAATCGTCAACTCGATCTTGCTGGAGAAACACTATGAGGATTATCGTCATAGTCTCACAAGATTAGGATTACCTGTTCATGAAGTTTCCCGCCTCATTGAAACTTCAAGACAAAATGTGGAGGCAATCCAAAAAACTGCTGGAAACGCAGTTATGGAAGAATACACACTTCTTAACATCTTACCCCGTGAAATATCTGATGCATATTTAAGTGGCAGTCTTTATCTCAACAACCTCGCCACATGGATTCTAAAACCTAACGAAGTCATTCATGGTCTCCCCTACTTTCTGCGATATCATAAACCGAAGACACTTGAAGCCGCTCTCAATCTCACGACCAACATAATCCGGAACATTGCCAACGAAACTATAGGGTATCAAAGCTTAGAAAATTTCAACACATACCTAGCCCCTTTTTCGAGAGGTCTTCCTCCTAATAGAATCAGGGAGCTTTTACGACTTTTTATCAAAAACTTGAATCAAAACATTCATGAGCCGACGACTTTAACTCTTGAGCTTTCTGGGGAGAATGATCACGCTGAAGAAACCCACCGTCTAACACTTCACTTACTAGAAGTTTTGGATAAAGAAAACGAATCATATCCATTAAGAAATCCAAGGATCATCGTGAAGATTAAGCATCAATCCCCTGAAATAAGTGAGGTAGATTCTTTATTCTACAAGATACATGAACTCGCTTCAAAGACTGTTCTTATACACTTCGCGAATTTATGTTCTGAAGATCAAAGTAACGCCACCTACACAGCTTCAGGTCTAAGATTGAAAGACGATTGGCTACAAGATCAGGAATTGGATATCCAACGAACGGGAAACCTAGGTGTTGTTGTTCTTAACTTGCCAAGAATCTCTTTTGAGTCAAAAGGAAGTGAAGAGCGGTTTCTTGAACTCTTAGACAATCAACTCAGAATGGCTTCTAAAGCTCTAGAGATAAAATTCAGAGCGATTAAAAGACGGATGGAACAGGATCATTTGTCCTATTTAGGTCAGAGGGCAAATGGCGATCAATACTTCAGGTTGGAAAATGCTTCACGAGCAATAACATCCATAGGTCTCGCTGAAGCTGTTGAAGGAATAATGGTTGGTCAAGGATATGAAACTGCGGACTACGGAAAAGCCTTTGTGCTCACCGAAAGGATTTTGAGGAATATCTCTGCCTATGTCAAGAAGCAATCCAAGAAACCACAAATCAGGCTTTCATCAGCTGTCATTCCAAATAAAATTGCGTCATACAGACTAGCAAAACTTGATGTGGAAAAGTATGGGTGGGGTGTTGTCAGGGCACATGGCGACAAGAACAGTCCATATTACGTTGATATAAACAGGGTTTCGCTAAATGAGAAGGAGCGACTTCAGTTGGAGGAACGAATACATCAACTGACCAATGGTGGACACCTAACACTTATACGTCCACTGGACCAGCAAGTTTCAGCCGAAGCACTTCAAACTCAGACAAAACAGGTAGTGGCAGGTGGTATTCGCTTTTTCGCATACGATACGTCTGCCCTCTACTGCAACAATTGCAAAAGCACATTCTCTGGGGTTCAGTTGAAATGTCCTAATTGCGCCTCAACCAACATTCTCCCAGTAACTTTCTGCTAGTCTACACAAATCAATCATAGTTTATACAATTTTTTGTCAAACATTCAGCGTGTCAATTCTTACTAGTTAAACTACAGAATTTTATACAGGATAATCTAAAAAATTTAAGTAAGCTGTCTCAACTCCAAAATTTACATATATTTGTATACAACATCCATCGTTCCAGCACATGAACCCCCATGCTTTATCACTAATCATGACCTTAAAATTGTAAGTGTCAAGTAGTTGTAGTGTGGTGTGCTATGAGGATTTTACATGAGCGAACAAGAATATACTGTGGACTCACTCAAATACTTCCCTAAAGTCAGAACTTCAGGGATAATGTTCGATGACTTCAATATTAATCGAATCAAAGAATCCCTGCTTAAGGAAACTGAGCTTACGAATGAAGTTGCTGATAAGATAGCATGTGACACAGCTGTACACATAAAAGCGTTAAATCTTGACTTTCTTTCTGCGCCGTTGATTCGCGAATTTGTGTGTGTGTCGTTACTCGAAAATAATTTGGAAAAGGCCAGAGCAATGTACACTAGGCTTGGTCTACCACTCCATGATGTAGCCCGACTCATCCGTGCTGGCGACAAAGAAAACGCTAACCTTCAACACAACCCAGAGACTATACATAAACTTGCGGCTGACACGATTTTCGACCAATATTCACTTCTAAGTTGTCTACCACCCAACTTAGGAGATGCACACATTTCAGGGGCTATCCACATTCACGATCTCGAATACTTCGCAACTAGACCATTCTGTCAAGAACATGATCTACGTTTCTTTCTAAAGAAAGGATTAACCGTCGATGGGCAAGGTGTGCATACAGCTGTTGCAGGTCCTGCAAGACATCCAGAAGTGGCGATCCTCCACGCAGCGAAGGCTCTGGCAGCTGCACAAACCAATTGGGCTGGTGGACAGGGATATGACTTCTTCAACGTTTGGCTAGCTCCGTTTGTAAGAAACATGCCCTATGAGCAGATGAAACAGCTAGCTCAAATGTTCATATACGAAATGTCACAGATGTACGTCGCAAGAGGCGGTCAAACAGTCTTCTCCTCAATAGCGCTGGAATGTGCTGTACCAAAGATCATCTGGGATGTTCCTGTTGTCCTACCAGGAGGAAAAGTCTCTAACTCAGAGACATACAACGATTATTATGAAGAAGCCAACAACTTCTTCAATGCCATACTCGACGTTTACATAACCGGAGACTACTTGGGAAAAATGTTCAACTTCCCCAAGTGCGAAGTAAAACTACGGCGAGAATACTTGAACAAATTCGAAGACGAATACCTCAAAGTGGCTGCCCTAGCGGCTAAATTCGGAACTCCCTACTTCCTCAACCTATGCCCAGACTACATGCCAGATATTGTAAACAGCCAATGTTGTAGGTTAATCTTCACACCTGACAGCGATGAACTAGAAGACTTCCACAAGGGTGCCATGCGAATGGGGAGTCTTCAAGTAGTAACGATCAACCTACCCCGACTAGCTTACGAAGCAAAAGGAAATGATAACACACTCTTTGAGAAACTAGATGAAAGAATGGACCTTGCCAAGGAAGTACTCCTAATAAAACAAAAAGTTATTAAAGAAAGGATGGATGGTGGTGTGTTGCCATTCTGTGCAATGGACTGCTTCGGCGAGCCCTACTTAAATTTGTACAAACAAGTTTTGAATATAGGGTTTGTAGGTTTGAATGAGTTACTGAAAGCTCACTTAGGAAAAGAGTTACATGAAGACCCCGATGCTTGGCGTTTTGGATTACAAGTAATCAAACATATGATGAGCAGAGTGAACGCTTATGCAGAGGAAACAGGCTATCGTTTCGGATGCATTCAAACACCCGCAGAGAGTTGCGCCCACAGATTAGCCCTCATAGACCGAAAAACCTTTGGAGAAAAGGCGATTGTACAAGGAGACATTGGCAATGGGGGTATATATTACACCAACAGTTCACACATACGTCCATCGGCAGGAGTTCCATTACTAGACCGAATCAACATTGAGGCAAGTTTCCACCCCTTAACAAAAGGAGGCGCGATTATGCATGTCTTCCTTGGTGAAAGCAACCCGTCACCAGAAGCTGTTTGGAGGTTGATCAAACGTATTGCAACTAAATCTCTAGCAGCTTATTTCGCTTTCACCAAGGACATGACTATCTGCAGAAAATGTAATAGCGTAGAAGGCAGCCTACAGACACGGTGCAATCGTTGCGGAGCAGAAGGCGACGACTTGGAATATTGGTCGAGGATCACGGGCTACTATCAGCAGTTGAGTGGCTGGAACGCTGGAAAATTACAAGAGTTTAAGGATAGACACAGATACACCGTGTAAGCACTTTCTCCGTTGGGATAATTTACGGATTCCTCGAATGGTTAGAGCGCGAATCCAAACTGCAAATCACTCGATCTTCCCCATTATCAAAGCCAAGAGTCCCATTCTCGTGACGATTCCATTCCAGACCTGCTGAAAATATCTTGCATGAATAGTATCATCCACCTCAGGAGCGATCTCCTCAACCCTCGGTAATGGATGTAACAGAATCATATTCTCTCTTGCATTCTCCAACAACTTCAAATCGACTCTGTAGGAGCCCCTAACTTTAGCATAATCTGCGACCTCAGGAAATCTCTCCTTCTGGATTCGTGTCATGTATAACACATCCACGTCTCCAATGATATCATCAAGCTTATCTTTCTCAATAACACAGATTTTCTCCTTGATATCTTCAAGAACCTCCCTTCGCATGCACAACATTTCAGGAGAGACAAAGAATAGATTAACTTCGTATAATGATAAGGCATATGCTAATGAATGAACCGTTCGTCCATAACGCAAATCACCAACCAAAGCTATTTTCAAACCATCGATTTTTCCCTTCTCCTTCTTAATCGTGTACAGATCCAGCAACGCCTGAGTCGGGTGTTCTTCAGCGCCAGAGCCTCCATTGATGACTGGCACAGAAGCGAACTCTGCTGCTAGTCTTGCTGCCCCTTCCAATGGATGACGAACCACAATGATGTCCGCATAGCACTCAACAACCCTCATCGTATCAGCAAGGTTCTCTCCTTTCTTCACTGAGGAACTCTCAACTTCTCCAAATCCAATTGTTGACCCACCCAGTCTATGCATAGCGGACTCAAAGCTTAGACGGGTACGAGTGCTTGGTTCAAAAAATAAAGTAGCCAAAATCTTGCCACTCAGCAGATCCGATCCTGAATGAGCGATGGGTTCCATGATCGAAGCCGTATCTAGAATGTAATCGATCTCAGCGCGGGAAAAATCTTTCAAAGAGATAATGTCTCGCTCCTTGAATTCCATTCTTTAAGCACCAGACACAAAACACGGATTTGTAGTAGATAACTCCTTTGCTTTCCTTCTAGACAACTAGGAAAAGTCATATAGCCTTCTTTCGACGAATCAGTCTAAGAGGTAAACCATCAAATGGCGACCAAAACTCTGCTCGTTTCAAAGATTAAGGATGGAACAGTAATCGATCATATCACCGGTGGACACGCTTTAGATGTCGTTAAAATTCTAGGGATAACCAGACGGACAAACGGAACAGTACTGATTGCTTTGCATGTTCCTAGCAAAAGGTTAGGCAAAAAAGACATAGTGAAAGTCGAAGGAAGAGAGCTAGAACAAGAAGAGGTTGACAAAATTGCACTCTTAGCCCCCCACGCTTCAATAAATATAATCCGTGAATACCAAGTTGCTGATAAGAAAAGAGTCAAACTACCCGACATCATTCGCGGAACGGTGAAGTGTGGTAACCCCGCCTGCATCTCCAACAGTAATGAACCTGTCCAATCAAAATTCTATGTAAAATCCAGAGAACCTTTAGCAATAAGATGCCACTACTGTAGCTACATAATGGAGAAACATGACATTCTAGACCAGTTCTAGTTCATTTCATCTGAAGTAAAAGAATCGCTTTTGCCAAGTCTCCTTCACTTTCCTCCAATGCATGTCTCGCCTCATCGACACTCCTTCCAGTCTGGTCAGCTACGAGTTTCACGTCTTCTTCAGGAATTGTTATCTTCTTCTTTTCATGGACTAAAGCTCTTTCAAAAATCTTTCCTCCAGTAACCTGAAACACCTTTTGACCCTTAAGATTCAGTATCGCCACTTCTGGTTCCTCAACAATTATCTCCTTACGATCCATCTTGAATATGACCTGCTCAACATCGGGCATTGCATCCATACTCAAACCCATGCGCTTCATAAGCCGCTTAGTATCTCGTTGACTCATTCCTCTACGCAAATCGACTTCTCACCAGCTATTGACTTTCCTGCTTCTCCTTCTTAACATTCACCCTTAGTCCCTCAGCCACACCCCGTCTGATACGAACAGCAACACCGCGCTGGAAAACCAACATCTCCTCTCCTGTGAGTACTGCCCTTCCAACAGCTAGAACTTTACGGTGACTATCTATAACAACAACTTCTTCACGAGGTCTAATTTTGACATCACAATTGACAATATGTTTAGCAAAGACTGTTCTTCCCATGGCAATGAAATCAGCTATATCATCTTGGACTTCCACCCACGACCTGTAAGGTTTAGTCAACATGAAGCGACTTCCACCTTCCACTGTCAAAGAGAATAATCCATCGGTGGGACGGAGGGTAGCGATAAGTCTACCCCTATAATGAACATGTCTTATCCTCCCCGTCCTAGAAGCGTAGGAAACATGCACTCCTTCAGGAAAAAGAATCCTTCCAACTCCTTGTCCAAACTGGTAATCAGCAATTGAACGAATTCTCCCCAAAGAATCCATAGCTATCATACAACCATTGACTTATGCGATAAATATAAAGAACTGGAGCTATGGTAAAACAGTTTAGGTGTTAAATGCTTGCAGTGCGAAGTCTGCGGTCGGCGCATAATGGGAAAACCTTACAAGGCGATTATTGAAGGAGCAAGGCTTGTCGTATGTAGCGACTGTGCACTGCTTGGCTCCATAAGTTGGGAATTGAAGACAAAAAGACCTATCGAGTCTGGCGCCAAGCCAAGGAAGGCTTTGAAAAAAAGGATGACAGTTTCAACGAAACGAGCATCTCTTTTAGAGCCCGCATTAGAATTAGTCAGCGACTTCGGCGCCCTTATACGTCAAGCGAGAGAATCAAAAGGGCTTAGCCCTGAGGACTTGGGAAGAAGAATTAACGAAAAAGTGTCACAGCTCAGAAAATTGGAGAGCCACAAGATGCCCCCCAATCACAAGCTTGCTAAGAAACTCGAATATGCACTGAAGATAAAGCTCCTAATTCCCTTGTCTGAAAATAAGATTCCCAAGAAAATGACGGTTCCTACAAAATTAAAGGAAATTACACTAGGCGATCTAATCAAAAACAAGGAAAGACAGTCGGAGGAAAAAGAATAACAAAAGTAATAATTGTTCAACAGCGTCAGAGAAGAGAAGCAAGGAATTTCAGCGAGTTCGAAAATCTGACGGAGTCAGCTGGTTACACCGTGGTTGCAACTATAGAGCAGATACGATGGCCAGACTCACAGTACTTAGTGGGAGAAGGTAAGCTTGAAGAAATCGCGAAATTAGCAAAAGAGCGTGGAGCCATTAAACTAATATTCAATAATAGGCTTAAGTCCAAACAAGCTTATAACATTGCCAAGAAAACCGGCTTAGAAGCAATAGATAGATTTCAGTTGATACTCGAGGTTTTTACTCACAGAGCTTCAACAACTGAAGCCAAACTTCAAATACGTCTTGCTAGGGTCCGATATGAAGTAGCGCACGCCAAAGAAAAGGTTCGGCTTGCAAGGTTGGGAGAGCAACCAGGCTTCAGGGGGTTGGGTGCCTATGAAGTCGACATCTATTACGAGGCGGTGAAGCGTCAGATTAACTCAATTAGAGATAAGTTGAAGAAGATCAAGAAGAAGAGAAGCCTGCATCGAATGCGAAGGAAAGAACTTGGCTTTTCATCTGTTTCGTTGGCGGGATATACATATGCTGGAAAAAGTACACTCTTCAATCTTCTTGCTAAAGAATCAGTGCCAACTGGTGAAGGGTTATTCACGACACTATCGACAACAACACGGTTCGTTGAACTGTCTGGAGAACGAGTTCTTCTGACGGATACTGTTGGGTTCATTGAGAGACTTCCAGTCGATTTGATGGACGCCTTCCGTTCAACGCTTGAGGAAACAACCTTTTCGGACCTAATCCTCCTTGTTGTGGATGCTGGTGAGCCACTCCAAACTATTCAGAGGAAGATATCTATCTGTTTTGATACAATCGAAAAAATCGGAGCGTATGGGATACCTTTGGTAGTGGCACTTAACAAAATCGACTTACTTTCGGAGTCGGAAGTTCAACAAAGAACGGAAATCCTGAGAGAAATCACTTCCAACATCATTCCTGTTTCTGCGCTTGAAAACAGAAATATCAACGCTTTGAAGCAACAATTGTCTAAATTTCTAAAGAACCGAGTTCGGGCTAAGATCTCACTACCAGTAAGCGACGAAACCCTCTCATTTGTGTCATGGATCTTCAGTCAAGCCAATGTAAAGTGTGTAGAATATGAAGCTGATCAAGTCAAAGTCACCTTTGAAGCTGTTTCCAACTTCGCAAATAATGTTCTTGGTCGGATGAAGGATATTGGCGGTTCTCTAATTGAATTGTCTGATCAGGAGTATGGGAGTTAGAGATTGCAGAGAATAATGGTGTTAAGATGGGGCCATAGACCTAGAGATGAGAGATTAACGACTCATGTTGCTCTTACGGCTCGAGCTTTCAACGCGTCCGGGATGATTCTAGCAGATGTGGAGGATAGACAGATTAAGAAAACGATAGAGGACGTTGTTTCAAAGTGGGGTGGCTCTTTCTTCTTTCAAATGGGAGCTCCATGGAAAACTGTTGTTCAGAATTGGAAAGCTAAAGGGGGTATTGTTGTACATCTAACTGCCTATGGTGAAAACATACAATCAAGCACGGTCCTTCAGCGAATTCGTGAAATGGATAAAGATATGTTGATTATTGTAGGTAGTAGGAAAGTGCCAGGTGAATTCTTCTCTAGCGATATCTCCGATTTTAATGTGGCTGTTGGAAATCAACCTCATTCCGAATGCTCAAGTCTTGCTGTCTTCCTCGACCGTTTTTACCAAGGTAAGGGACTTGTGAAAGGATTCCAAGATGCTGAACTGCGAATTGTTCCGCAGAAACATGGAAAGAAAATGCTATCATAAGCAAAACTTAAAAGTTAGATGTGGAATCCATAAAGAGATTTATGCTTCGCGTTGGAAGTATATATTGATGACAGAGGTTCCTTGGGTTGACTTTCATTGACGCTGACACCTTGGTCAAAGTGGCAGAAACGTTGGGAAAAGAAGAAGCCATCGAGATAATCTACACACTAAAAGATGCTGACGAGATCACAGATGACCAAATCGCATCTAAAACTGGGATAAGACTGAATTCCGTTCGTAAAATCCTCTATAAACTTTATGATCATTCACTAGTTTCTCTAAGAAGATCAAGGGATAAAAATACAGGCTGGTTCATATTTCATTGGAAACTTCAACCAGATCAACTTGAAGGATTTATTTTTAACCAAAAAAAACACGTCTTAGAGAAGTTGGACACGCGACTTCGGTATGAGAAAAACCACGACTTTTTTTATTGTGGTGTACCTGGATGTCGACGGGTTCCCTTTGAAGATGCAGTAGAGTTGATCTTTAGATGTCCAACATGCAACAAACCTATGATGCATTTTGAGAATGGCAAGGTAGTGGAAGCTCTCTCTCGTAAGGTCAATCAACTAAGGAAGGAGTTAGGTGAGTAGGACATTGCCGTCTGAAAAGACGGCACTGAGTCTCCTAGAAGTTGCTGGTTGTTCAAAGAATGTAATTGAGCACTGCAAAGCCGTTGCAGCCTTTGCAGTAAAGATAGCGGAAGGATGTAAAAGAAAGGGATTGGAAGTTGACATCAGTCTTGTACGGATTGGAGCGCTTTTACATGACATTGGACGCGCAAAAACTCATGATGTAGATCACGCTATCGTAGGTGCTCAGGTCGCTGAGGACTACGGTCTATCTCCATCTATACAATTGATCATAGAGAGGCATGTTGGTGGCGGAATAGCGGAAGAAGAGGCTCGAAAACTAGGTTTCCCTGAGAAGAGTTATGTTCCAGTATCCCTCGAAGAACGACTAGTTGCCTATGCAGACAAGATGGTAGATGGTTCCACCATTGTTTCGATTGAGGTAGTAGTTGAGCGGTTTCTTCTGCATAGTCACATTCCCAATTCTTCAATTGAGCGTTTGATGCAGTGGCATAGAGAGTTCTACCTATGCTTAGAGTGAAAGGATGACTCCTTTTTGAGAGAAGTTGTGATACTCCAAAAAATCTCCAAAAGCTCTATAGGGCGATTTGAAAAAGCTGTGAGAAGAATGTGTGCAGGACTCAGAGTTGAATTTGCTGATTTCATTACCGTAACAAATGGATGGGTCAAAACTAAAATTACTGGTGAGGACGAGAAGGCTGCTTTAAGCCTTATAGGAAAGGAGATAGGATTGGCACCTGTCTCATTGAGCAATATCACAAGATTTTCTGTTTGCCTTGGCAGAGTAGTCTTTTCGGGGAAGAGTGAGAAAGAGTTGTTTGTTGATGTCGGAGTGTTTTTGCCAGATTCTGTTTTCGCAAGTATTCCTCTGAATCGAATTCAAGGTCAACTAGTAGATGGCGGGGAATATAGCTTGAACGAAATCTCTGAAATGTATGGGCTAGTTGATGGCATACCTTTAGAGGTTCGAGTGGTCAAGGTTAAAGCAACAGGATTTGAGACAGAGTTAACGCAGGGACAAATAAGGCTGTTCAGGCGATGGATTAGTCATAGCCTTGATCGTTTAATCGTTCTCGGAAGTACATCTGACGAAGTCATTGACGCAGTAAGAAATGCAAGATTTGCGAATAGTGTGGCGACGGTTGTTGCATTAGGTATAATGGACCAGTTGGTTGTTTGCAGACTAGGAACTGATGCTGCAGGTTTAGTCCGTAAACTCGGAAGATATTTGCGTAACTCGTCTTTAGTGTGCTTCTCTCCCCGTGGAATTCAGAGGTTAGTTTAGGACATATTGGAGCCTAGTCAATAGAGTTCCCTTTCTTCCAAATACATTCCTACCACAAATACGACATCTGATAAAAAAGGCGGGTTATCGCTACTTCCGACAAGCCCTAACATAGTAAATATAAGCAACCTTTCGATATACAACTTCGTTAGGAACGGAAAAGAGTCAAATGAACACAATAAAAACGCCTAGAACCATGATTCAAACTCCAATCTGCACAAGCTGCAACAGGACAATACCTCCGGGAACAGACGCTACAAAGCTCAACTGCCCTAGTTGCGGTGAGATAACCATTTGGCGATGCCAAAAATGCCGTCAATTTGGTCGTCAATATAAATGCCCGAAATGCGGGTTTATGGGACCATGAAAAATGGCGAATATAGTAGTGAGTTTGAAGATATTTCCTATCGATATAGAAGTGGACTTCAATAAGCTCCAACATCAGATAGAGAAGGTTCTTCCCCAAAAGGCTCAGATATACGCGGATTATCAGACTGAACCCATTGCCTTTGGGCTGAATGTACTCATTGCACATATTCAAATTCCAGAGAATGAAACAGGTATCCTAGATAATGTAGAACAGAATATCGAGAAAATTCCAGAAGTGAGCAGGATTCAGACTCTATTAGTTAGAAGAACCCGATAGCGCATATTAGTTTGTAAGATTTATAAGTTACTCAACTCCATTCGACTGCATGTAACGTTAATGCTTCTAAACCAGAAGGTGTAGAGATGAGTGAAGTTCAACTTCGTGTTGGTGACGCCAAACAAAGGGATGTAGGAAGAGGGATAGCTCGTTTAGACCAGGAGACGATGCGAAAACTTGGCATAAGCGCAGGGGATGTCCTAGAGATTACTGGCAAGCGTGCAACGAGTGCGATTGCGTGGCCTGCGTATAGTGAAGATCAAAATCAAAGTATAATACGTATAGATGGGTTCACACGCAAGAATGCAAGTGTTGCTATAAACGAGTATATTATAGCTAAGCCTGCCACTGTGAAGAATGCTACTAATGTTGTCTTGGCCCCTGTTGACATGCACCTCAATGTAGACGAAGACTTTACGAATTTTGTTAGGAATCGGTTAATGGAACGAACGTTTGTTGAAGGGGACACGACATTAGTTATGATGCTTGGTCATGCTATACCTTTTAGCGTCACAAAAAGCCGTCCTCACGGGATAGTTCGCATCACCAAAGATACGCAGTTTCAGATTCTCAATGAGCCTGCTCCAGAAGTGAAAGGTCTCCCTCGTACTACCTACGAAGATATTGGTGGTCTCCATGAGGAAATTCAAAGAGTGAGAGAGATGGTGGAGCTTCCGTTAAGACATCCTGAACTATTCCAACGTCTTGGAATTGATCCTCCTAAGGGTGTTTTCCTTCACGGACCACCAGGTTGTGGGAAGACGTTGCTCGCTAGAGCAGTCGCGAATGAGTCTGAAGCAAATTTCTTCTCTATCAACGGTCCAGAAATAATGAGCAAATTTTATGGTGAGTCCGAAGCGAGGTTGCGGGAGATCTTCCAGCAAGCACAACAAAATTCCCCAAGTATCATATTTATCGATGAGTTGGATGCGATTGCTCCAAAGAGGGAAGAAGTAACTGGAGAGGTGGAGAGACGAGTTGTTGCCCAGCTTCTAGCATTAATGGATGGATTGAGCGGTAGAGGAAATGTAATTGTCATCGGGGCGACCAATAGGCCTGGAGCCCTTGACCCTGCAATTAGAAGACCGGGACGCTTCGATAGAGAGATCGAGATCGGCGTTCCTGACAAGCAAGCAAGGTATGAAATCCTGCAAATTCACACCCGTGGTATGCCTTTGACAGAAGATGTTGATCTGAAAAAATTAACGAATATAACTCATGGGTACACTGGTGCTGATCTTGCGGCTTTATCCAGAGAAACGGCGATGAAATCGTTGAGGCGATACTTGCCTGAGATTAATTTGGAGGAGGAAAACATTTCACCAGCCATCTTGGAGAAGATGGATGTGCGGATGGATGACTTCCTTAATGCCTTTAAAGAGGTTACACCTACGGCAATGCGTGAAGTCTACATTGAAACTCCGACAGTCAAATGGGATGACGTAGGTGGATTGGAAGGAGTGAAACAAGAATTGATCGAAGCTGTTGAATGGCCTTTGAAGAATCCAGCGGTTTTTGGTCGGCTGGGTATAAAGCCTCCCAAGGGAATCTTGCTGTTTGGTCCACCTGGATGCGGGAAAACGATGTTAGCTCGAGCAGTGGCAACGGAGACTGAAGCGAACTTTATCACCATTAAGGGACCTGAGGTTTTCAGTAAGTGGGTTGGAGAGTCAGAGAAAGCAATAAGAGAAGTATTCCGAAAGGCTAGGATGGCCTCACCTGCTGTAATCTTCTTCGACGAATTTGACTCTCTTGTACCTAGGAGAGGAATGGGATTTGGGGATAGTGGTGTCCCTGAGCGTGTCATCAGCCAACTACTGACGGAGATGGATGGAATATTGACCTTGGAAGACGTAGTTGTCATCGCAGCTACAAACCGACCCGACATCTTAGACAGCGCTGTTCTGCGACCTGGGCGTCTTGACAGACTCGTCTATGTGCCTGAACCCGATGAAAAAGCTAGACTCGAAATTTTTAAGATTTACACAAAAGATATGCCGCTTGATACCGATGTAAATTTGGAGATCCTTACAAAAATGACAAAAGGGTACAGTGGCGCTGACATTCAAGCATTTTGTCGTGAGGCTGCTTTAAACGCTCTAAGAAAAAGTATTGATGCGAAGATTGTAGCATTAGGGAATTTCAAAGAAGCGACAAACAAGATTGGTCCGACGATATCACCTGATATGGAAACATGGTATAAGGGATTTATTAAACAAATAAGGCAGTTGAAAAAACCTACCACCCCTGTGGCGTAAAGGTTTTAAAAATGACCAGTAAAACTTGGAAGCCTTATCCTCTGCGAACTGTAATTGTGGAACTACTACAACGTAAGGGACCTACTACTGACACTGAATTATTCAATATGGTCAAAGAAGTTCATGGTGAACTAGGATTCAATGTCTTGAACAAAGAACTGATGCGTCTGGAAATAGGAGGAGTGATCAATGTATCTGCTTTGACGAGGGGCAAACGACGAGTGGAACTCTCAAAAAGAATGAAGAGTACTAGATGACTTAAATCGTTGCTCACGCTATCTATACATGTGTAAAAGTCATATTTCTGATGGTCCTTTTGCAGCTCGCTTTGCGGTAACCCCAAGTTTAGTTGAGGGCCTGTATGCTCCACCAGTAAAAGTGAAGCCGCATTTTCTGCAATTCCAGATTCCAACGCTTTGGCGTCTGACGCCAAGTCTATTGCATTGAGGACATCTATGTCGTCTTCTAGATTCTGTTGTGACTTCTACGAACCTCTTTCTTAACGTTGCACCATACCGTGACTTAAAGCCTCCTGCCAGTCCAATCTTCTTAGTCCTACCCATTAATCTTTCACCACTAGCTTGCGTATCTCCGAACTTTTTCTTTCAGCAATTTTTACCACGTCCACGATCTGCTCTCTTGTAAATTGACCTGTTCCTCCCTTCTGGATTGCACAGATCTTCCCATCTTTTTCAAACGTGATCGTCAACCTGGCGTCCATGACCATTTCTTCCTCAAGTGAAGGGTCGATAATGAGTTTGCCATCTATCTCTGCAAACGTTACTGCGATTGGATAGTTCTGAATCGGTAGTTGGATGTAGCCTGGCTTCACCTTCAC
>DAOWHM010000039.1 GCA_030641425.1 Candidatus Bathyarchaeota archaeon
TCAATGTCAGCTCAATTGTCTTGTCAACACCTTTTTTACTCAGTTTAGCCTTTTCCAACTCTTCCCGTAGTTCATCAACAAGCATTACTGTAAGCTGATTCTTCACATTACTTAGTTTCTCCTCGATGTATTTTCCAGAAACTTGTTTGCTTTTACCAATCATGATTGTGACTTGATCAATAAGTCTGCTTACATTAACAGCTTTGCCATGGTCACTTTTTGCAGGGTCAACCCCGTCTTCACCATAACGGAATTGTACAATGTCGCCAACCGAATTGCGGACAGTTCCGTCATATTCGACGCGAAGGTGTTCAAGAGCATTAATTAGTCTTCTTTGCATGTAGCCACTTTGCTGAGTTCGTACTGCTGTGTCCACTAACCCTTCCCGACCGCCCATAGCGTGGAAGAAGAACTCGACTGGATCTAGACCTGATTGGTATGAAGAATAAACGAAGCCCCTCGCTCTTGGAGAGGGATCACCTGGTTCAAAGTGAGGTAAGGACCTTTGCACATAGCCTCTCATTATTCTTTTGCCTCTTACAGATTGCTGGCCAACAGAGGCGGTCATTTGACCTATGTTAAGACTGGACCCTCGAGCTCCTGTCCGTGTCATAATTATCCCTGCGTTTTCCAGCGTAAAATCTTCATCAGCTATCCTTCCTGCATCATCTCTTGCCATCGCAAGTTCATTCATTACGTATATTTCGAAGGAGTCTAGGAGTGACTGTCCAGGGAGCCTTTGAAGTGTTCCTTTCTTGAAGGCTGCGATGAGTTTTTGAACACTTTTCTCACGTTTCTCCAGAGTCTGAGAGATCCTTTTTTGGGCTTTTGGTGAGAGTTCCAGTTCATCAAATGAATAAGTGAAACCGCGAATGGACATGAAATGTTTAAGAAATTGACAGATTCTGTTTAAGAACTCTCGCCCTTGTTGGCTGCCATAATCCTTTATTATTCGATGCAATATGCTTTCAGATTGTTCTGCACCAATGGAACGTCGGTCGATTACTCCGGAACGAAGAACACCATTCTTGATAACTACGAAGGCGTCATGAGGGCATCTTTCCTTGAGACATTGAGAACAACTTTGACATATTGTGGCTTTCAATGAGTAGTTGAAGTCCTTTGGCAGGAACAGACTAAATATCTGTTTCCCTGACCACATAGGTTCAGGCTTCTTCTTCTCAGGTTCGGGCATAGGTCCTTCATATCTAGCTCCTGTCAATAATCTGCAGACTTGTTCTTTGGTCAGATATGTGGATTTCCTAGTGAGAAGATATGCTGATGTAATAAAGTCTCTAATTGCGCCTATAATAGGTCCACCGAAACGTGGAGATAATATTTGGTCTTGAACCTGCATTAGCATTATGGCTTCTGTACGGGCTTCTTCGCTTTGAGGGACATGAAGGTTCATTTCATCTCCATCGAAATCAGCGTTGTATGGGGGACAGACACAAAGGTGCAGACGAAATGTTTTGTACGGCAATACTTTGACATAGTGAGCCATAATTGACATGCGGTGGAGAGATGGTTGTCTGTTGAAGACTGCAATGTCACCGTCTCTGAGGTGTCTCTCTACGATGAATCCAGGTTCAATTGCCTCAGCAATTTTCTCCCGATCTACAACGAACTCAAGTCGTATTCGCTTTCTATCAGGTCTAAGAATGTATAACGCACCTGGATATTTATTCGGGCCATTCTTAACACACTCCTGCATCTCTTCAAGGTTCCACTCAGTGACTTTTTCCGGAATGGAAAGTTTCTCTGCCACTTGAAGTGGAACCCCCACTTCGCTAATGTCTAAGTTGGGATCGGGAGAGATGACGGTTCTCGCGGAAAAGTCAACACGTTTTCCTGATAGATTGCTTCTGAAACGACCCTCTTTTCCTTTAAGGCGCTGAGAGAGAGTTTTCAGGGCTCTGCCTGAACGATGTCTCGCTGGAGGAATTCCAGAGGCTTCGTTGTTAAAGTAAGTAGTTACATGATACTGAAGCAGTTCAGATAAGTCTTGTATGATTAGTGTAGGTGCACCAGCCTCCATGTTCTCCTTTAACCGTTGGTTGATTCGAATAATATCTACAAGTTTGTGGGTCAGGTCGTCTTCAGAGCGAATTCCGGATTCTAATGTTATTGAAGGCCTAACATAAACGGGGGGAACTGGGAGAACTTGAAGAACCGTCCACTCTGGTCTGGCAGTATCCGGGTTGAAGCCAAAGAGCTCGATGTCTTCATTAGGTATCCGTTCAAGCCTCTCGCGAACCATACTTGGGGTCAACTGATGGGAGCCTTCTTCAGGGGCTTCTTCTCGGAACCGTGTTGGCTTCTCAAAGACTACTTTGTATTGAGGTGTCCCGCAGTACGGACATGGTTTTTGCTTCGCGTCCTTCAGCACTTTCTTATAGATTCTGCTGGGTACTTCACCAAGAAGGGTTTTTGACTGTTGGATTTGCTCTCTGATTATGGAGATTTGCTCCTCTGGCAGGGTTATACGTCCACAGTTTCTACAGGTGGCGTGTAATAGATGGTGAATTACTTTTGTGAATGCAATGTGAATGGCAGGAACCGCCAATTCAATATGGCCAAAATGGCCAGGACAACGGATTGCTGTGTTTCCACAAGTTTTGCATCGTTGTCGTGGCTCTAGGGTGCCCAATCTGCCATCCATCAAGCCAGAAGTTATCGATGCTCCGTCTTCATCATATGTATCGGCAGTTTGGATCTCTGAGACTGAGAGCCTTCTCAACTCTTGAGGGGAAAACAAGCCGAATTTCAGCGTGTCTATTACTTTGTGAGTAACTTCTTCAAATGTCATTTTAAGCTCGCTCCTTCAGTTTCAAACGAGGTGCAACAGTTAGACTCATCAATTCTTGCAGCAGTAGCTTGAAAGCATAAGAAATGACAACTGGAGAAATCTGTGCATCTTTTTCACACATGCGGCAAACATATGTACGTTGTTTTATGTCGTAGTACGCTATGTAACCACAATTTTCGCAGACATAGAGAACATATTTGTCGGATTCTTCTAGAAGCCTGTCTCGCAAGAGATTCGTTGCGCCATGACCGATCAAGCAATCTCGTTCCATCTCGCCAAATCTCAACCCGCCACCTCTGGCTCTGCCTTCAGTTGGTTGCCGTGTTAACATCTGAACTTGCCCCCGCGCTCGAGCGTGGATCTTGTCAGCAATCATATGGTGGAGTTTCTGATAGTAGACTGCTCCCACGAAAATGTCCCCGGTGAACTTGTCACCTGTTATTCCACTATAGAATACCTCTTTTCCTGTATGGCTAAAGCCCAGGTTGATTAGGGTCTGCTTTATTTTTTTGGATGTTTCGCCTACGAAAGGTGTTCCATCAGCAATTCTACCTCGGGCTGCAGCCATCTTTCCCGCCATAGATTCCAAGAATTGTCCTATAGTCATTCTTGAAGGTATTGCATGGGGATTGATTACTATGTCGGGAACGATTCCGGTTTCAGTGAAAGGTAAGTCTTCTTGAGGTATGATCATTCCAATGACACCTTTTTGCCCATGACGCGAAGCAAATTTGTCTCCGAGCTCAGGAATTCGTTGGTCACGCACTTTAACTTTGACTAGCTTGCTGCCTTCTTTGGATTCAGTGATAAAAACTGCATCAATTGTGCCGATTTCTGATTGCCTCATGTCGACGGAGGTGTCACGCATTGATGGTCCTTTGACATCGAATTCTTTATATTCTTCAAGGAATCGTGGAGGGCTTGTTCTTCCAATGAGTACATCTCCACCGATGGTTTTAGCTTCCAAGCTAATGATACCATCTGGCTCGAGTAAGCGAGAATATTGCTCACCTCTGAAACCTCTGATACCAGATTCCGGAATTGTGAATTTGTCCTTCAAGCCTCCTAAGTATTGACGGCATTCAGCCTCATAAATTCGGTAAAATGTCGAACGACCCAAACCACGTTCTATTGACGCTTTATTAAAGATCAGGGCGTCTTCCATGTTATATCCCTCAAAAGATATAACAGCGACTATGTAGTTTTGTCCAGAAGGCCTCTGGTCATAACCCAATATTTCCATAGGCTTTGTTTTGACGAGGGGAACCTGAGGATGATGCAGAATATGGGAGCGGGAATCCACGCGATAAATGAAATTGGTTGCGTAAACGCTTAAAGCTTGCTTAGCCATCGCAGCTTCGTAGGAGTTTCGAGGGGATTGATTGTGTTCCGGGTACGATATCAAGGAGGCGCAGATGCCTAGAATTGTGTAGAGAGAGAGTTCTATATGTGTGTGATTTGGTTTTAGGTCCTCTAAGGTCAAGGCCACATAAATATTCTCTTCTTCTTCTGCATCGATATATTCAATAATCGCGTTCCTTACAAGGTCTTCCCAAGACCATTCAGCAGAACGAATCCTATCTACATGTCGCGCTTGAAGCTTAGAAACTCCACTTTCGACAATTACGAGTGGTCGTCGTACACGTCCCTCATCGCAGTTAATGTAAATCTCTTCTCTTCCGGCTATGGTCTTTAAGTGGGCGACATTTATTTCCGAAGGGATCTCCCCTCTTCTCCGTTTGGTTCGCAACGCAGAAACCAACTCATTGGGATAAGGATGGTAGCCAGTTATCGAACCGTTTATGAAGACTTTAGCACCAGAAAAGCGAAGCTCTTGATTAGCTTCTTGTGCTGGAAGGACTCCCAATTCATAAAGGGCATTCTTCGCAGTTTCAACATTTACAGCTACTGATATGCAAGCGGAAAGAGCGAGATTCTTCACGAGACCACAGTTTGACCCTTCTGGAGTCTCATTGGGACAGAGACGCCCCCAGTGTGTTGGATGCAAATCACGAGCTTCAAAATTTGGTTGACTGCGACTGAGAGGGGATTGTAACCTTCGGAGATGACTCAGAGTTGAAATGAGATTTGTTCTATCAAGAAGTTGTGTAATTCCGACTTTACCTCGACCCCAATTGCCAGTTGCCAAGGCATGTCTAAGACGATCCGAAACTATGCCTGAACGTACTGCAGCAGAAATTGTAATCATCTGTCGTTTGAACCCCATCCTCTCCAATTGGTATTTTATGTCTCTGCAGAGGTTTCGGAAGGCCACACGGAAGAGGTCTGCCAGCAGAGGCCCAGCTAGTTTCAGTCTTTTATTTTTAAAGTGATCTTTATCATCAGTTGAACGCCTCCTAAGTTTCAGATCTAGAACACGACAGGTCATCTCGCCGAGGAAAATGGATTTCTCTCCTCGGCTTTCAGGGGTTCGCCCAAGATGAGGAAGGAAGTTTCTATCCAATATGTTTCGGGCTCTTTGCACACGATACTCTAATACTTGACCATGCGCGACTCTATTACCTATATACTCAAGAGCCTCATGGATGGTTTCAATCCCCACGGATTTTTCAAATGACAACTCAAGCAGGCTCTGTGCAGACTTATCCGGTGAGACTAATTCAGCGATGGCCTTGTCAGATTCCACTCCAAGAGCTCTCATCACGATTATAAAGGGAACCTCGGAGGGAACACCGGGTATAGTGACGTAGATCACTCCATCGGATTTAAGGCGGAGTTCAATCCTAGCTCTAAAACCGACGGTTGTAGAGAATATTTTTGCTTGACAAACAGGGTGTGCCCCTCTTGTGTCAATATCCACTAGTATTCGGTTTGGAGCCAAATCTTCGAGAGCAACAATTACACGTTCTGAGCCGTTTATGAGGAAGTATCCCCCTGAATCGCTTGGGTCTTCACCATTTAGAATTAGCTCGTCTTTCGACAGTTGCGAGAGGATACACAGCTTTGACTTTAGCATAACTGGAATGTCACCAATCAGGACAAGTTCAGTATCCATCTCCCTCCCGTCGATTATTGGCGTCATTTCAATTGCCATTGGCGCAACATAGGAAAGATTTCGAAATCTTGCTTCCATTGGGAAGATTTCGTGTTTCGTGCCATCCACTTCTGTTACGTATGGTCCACTTATTCGAGTCTGGGGGTCAATTATCCAAGCTTGACCGAGCTTTATTTTGTATGGATTTTCCGGGAGTTCTATGTTAATTTCTCCAATTTCATGAATTATTTCCTGCAGTCCACGATCGATGAATTCGTTGTAGGAGTCCAAATGTTGTCTGACTAGTCCTTTTTCTTTGAAGAAGGATTTTTGCAGGAGCAAAATTTCATCTTGAGTTATCTCTGACATTTCCAACTTTGCCTCCGAAGGCTTAGTGTCTGAACTAGATTGATATGGAGGATTTATGGGATAGCTCTCTTCCAAACTAGGAGTTTCCTCCAACTAGGGGCGGGGGGTCAAACTCAAAAAGCAATTCCCGTATATTATTCTTACGGAGCTTTTTGGGGCTAACGCCATAGTGGCAAGTTTGGGTCTAATAAACTTTATCTTCTGATAACAGATGTTTCAAAAGACTTAAACTGCAAGATTTCTCAAGGAAACTTCTAGAACCGCAACAGTAAAATAATCAGGTAATTTTCACTATTGTAAGTAGTTGAGTTTGATTTGGCTTTAGATGTCGTTCTAGTGCTGGATTTTGGGAGTCAATATACTCATTTGATTGCTAAACGAGTGAGGGAATACAAAGTTTTCTCTGAAATAGTCTGTCATGATATTTCACCGGATGATATTCGAAATTTGCAGAAGTTCAATGTAAAAGGACTTATTTTATCAGGTGGACCTCAAAGTGTTTTTGAACCTAGTTCTCCGAAGATCAATTTGGAGATCTTACAGTTGAATCTCCCTGTTTTGGGGCTGTGCTACGGTCATCAACTTATAGCTTTTCTTACAGGAGGATCAGTCAGACCAACAGACAAAAGAGAGTTTGGAATAACCTACGCATCAATTGAAAAACCGGTTGGAGTACTAAAGGGTCTAGAGAGAAAAGAGACAGTTTGGATGAGTCATAGCGATATAGTTGATAGTCTCAGAGATGACTTTGAAGTCTTAGCTCATACTAAGAATTGTCCGGTTGCTGCCTTTCGCCACAGAGAACAGCCCATGTATGGATTACAATGGCATCCTGAAGTGGTTCACACTGAAAAGGGATATAAAATGTTGAAGAATTTTCTGTTCGAAGTTTGCCATTGCAGGGCAAACTGGACGATGGAAAATTTCATCGAAAACGCTGTAGACGAAACGAGGCGAATTATAGGCAACGGAAAGGCAATAATGGCTTTAAGTGGTGGCATAGATTCCAGCACTGCAATTGCCCTAGTTGGCAAAGCTATAGGTCAAAACCTTACAGCAGTTTTTGTGGATCATGGGTTCATGAGGGAAAACGAACCTGAATCCATTAAACGCACCTTCGCAGAGTTTGACTTCTCCCTGATAACTGTTGACGCAAGAAACAGATTCTTTAAGAGAGTTCAAGGTATAGAGGACCCTGAACAAAAACGGAAAGTCATTGGAGAAGAGTTTGTCCGTGTTTTTGAAGAGGAAGCAAGAAAAGTTGATGCTGAATACCTCATTCAAGGAACAATTTATCCTGACAGGATCGAATCCGGGTTTCGAAAGTTTTCAGACAAGATAAAGACCCATCACAATGTAGCTGGCCTACCAGCAAAGATGGAGTTCAAGGCAGTTGTAGAACCTTTAAGAGACCTTTACAAAGATGAGGTTCGGATAGTTGCTAAGAAGCTGGGATTGTCAGATAGAATTGTTAGGAGACAGCCATTTCCAGGTCCGGGATTAGCTGTGCGAGTATTAGGGGCAGTGACTCGGAACAAACTGAGAATTGCCCGAAAGGCAGACGCTATAGTCACTGAGGTAATTGAGGAAAGAGGACTTGGAGATAGTCTGTGGCAGTATTTTGCCGTATTACTTGACACGAAAAGCA
>DAOWHM010000093.1 GCA_030641425.1 Candidatus Bathyarchaeota archaeon
ATGCCAACGAATGCTAATCCGATTTTAGTCATCTCAAAGCCTCGATCTTACATATGAGATACTGTGGTCGATTCAAAACTCTTTCGAATCAGCTTCACTACGGATTTCGCGAATTATACTTCATGTAACTGAGGATGGAAGATGAGAGGGATACATTCTTGTACAGAAGCCCATAGAATGGGGTCATGGTCCATGTCAAAGAGTCAGCTGGACTTACTCATAATCAGCTTTGCTACGAAGTTTTCTTTGGAAGCGCGTTCATATTAATAGAATCCACATGGAAGGATATTGTTATTTGAGCTTATTGAGCTTCTCTTTCACAATCTCACTCAGGCGTTTAGCTTCAACTCTTCCCCGTAGCTGCTTCATCAATATACCCATGAGAAGGCCAAAAGCTTTATCTCCACGCTCTACTAGAAGTTTGCGATTTCTTTCCACAGCATTGTCAATGATCTTTTGCAGTTCAGTTTGAGAGAGCATTCCTAGCCCGAGAGCCTTGATTGCATCAGCTACCTTGGATTCTTTGTGCTTTGACAGCCAAATGATTATGTCTGATGTTGCTTCTTTTGCAATTTTTCCTGCACCTACTTGATGGAAGAGTACAGAGAGTTTTTGGTTGGACACGTTGTCAACTTCCACATTGTCACGTTTCAAGGCCTTCAGTGTCTCAGTCAGAACTACAGCAGCAAATGTGGGTGAAACGTTACTTTGGCTGATTATTTCTTCAAAGAGTTGGATGAACTCTGAATCGAGGATATGACTCGCTAGTTTTTTGTTCAGTTTGTAGTCTCGTGTCAACCTCCGCATCTTCTTTTCAGGGAGTTCAGGGAGGTTCTTGCTGAGGTTTTCGAGGTACTTTGTTGAGATCTGGATTGGAGGTATATCTGTTTCGGGGTACATACGAGCAGCACCAGGTCGTGGTCGCATATAACGCGTTGTTCCATCTGGTTTTGCAGTGCGGGTTTCTTCAGGTACCTTTACGAGAGCCTCTCTCGCCCTCAGGGTTACTGCTTTCAACGCGTCAACTGCATTTGCCTTATTATCCGCAACAAAGACTACAGCATCCTCTTGCTTCGCGTCCATAACGAGTTTCAAGGATTCAACCTCCTCTTTGGTGACGCCGTAAGCAGGCATTTCATCAGTGTGAAAGATGCCGCCGCATCGTCCCCAGAAGTGTGCTCTATCAGCCATCTCTGTGCCCAGCCTTAGGTTAGGAATTAGTTCCCACTTTAGGAGACCTGCGAATTTGGGTAATTTGACTGCGTAGACTTTATTGCCGCTTTTAATTGCTGCTTGGACAACTTTGCACTTCGTGTTGGTGAAGACTGTGGTAACGTCGCTGAAGTCATCTTCGATTTCGTTCTCCTTCACGTTGCGTCTCCTTAATTCCTCTCGTATTCTGAGGAGGTTGAGTTGTCGTTGAGCTTCATTCTCGATTACGAGTGAGACGAGTTCTAGTTCTTGCACACCCTTGATTTCCACGAGGGCTCCGTCGCGAATTGATATGTTTAAGTCTTGACGTATTGTGCCTAGGCCTCTCTTCACCATTTTTGTTGCTCTCAGGATTCGGCCAACTGCAAAGGCTACCTCTTGGGCTTGTTGAGGAGTCTTTATGATTGGTGAGGTTGCGATCTCAATTAGTGGGATACACAAACGGTCAATGCGATATCTAAGAACTTGAGGGGTTTCTCCTGTTTTTCGAGCTGCATCCTCTTCGAGACCTATATGTTGTATCGGAACGTTTTTCCCGAGGATTTCGACTTCACCATCGAGGGCTACTATGGATGTGCGCTGAAATCCTGTGGTGTTTGAACCGTCTATAACTGTCTTTCTCATGACTTGTATCTCGTCGATGGGTTCAGCGTTTAACATAAGTGAGATAGTTAGGGCTGCTTTCAAAGCTTCTGGGTTTAGATTGTGAGGGGGTTCCTCATCCATCTCTACGAGACATGACGTTTCTTTTTCTCCTTCGTAGAGGACTTGTATGCCTTTCTGGAATTCGAAGAATGCGGCTGGGTCGATCTGTCCAAGTTCGCTTTGTGTTGGTCGAAGTCTGCGCATGAAGGTTGTTTCAGGCTCTCCTTTGAAGAGTTCAGTTTTGCAGTTGCAGAAGAGTTTCTTTTCAGAGTTTAGCTGTTGATGAATTTCTAGGCCCACTTTTAGTCCAATTTTATCGTAGTTGATAGCAGTCAACCGCACTTCACCCATCAAAGTTTTGAAACACTGTTCGGTTAGAAAATTCGTTGGCAATGTTTTTGGTAAGGAGTTTCTTTGCTTCTTTAACATTCTTTGTTTGGGCTAAAACCCACATCATCTTCACGAGGGCTGTCTCAGGAAGCATGTCTCCAAGCGGAACTACACCGATCTTGAGAAGATCTCTACCGGTGTTGTAGACATTCATGTTTACTCGTCCCCATATGCATTGAGAGGTCATAGCAACTAGACAATTCTCAGCAATTGCTCTCTTTAGTGCCGCAAAGCATTGGTGAATTACGTGCCCCAAGCCTGTTCCCTCTAGGACTATACCTTCATAGCCTCGGTCAAGATACCAATCAATAACTCCTTTGTCAATGCCGGGATGGAACTTTACGAGTGCGACCTTTTCGTTAAAACGGGGTTTTGTGGTTAATGGTCTTGTTGAGTTCCGTCTTTGATAGTCTTTAATCATCATCTTGAATTCTCCTTCTTCGAGCATAGCTAGAGGCAGCGTGTTTATTGATTTGAATGCATCCCGACGACTTGTGTGACATTTTCGAACTTTCGTTCCTCGATGGAAAGCGATTGCCTTATCAGAGGTAGTTCTATGCATTGCGACGACGACTTCTGCGAAGGGTCCTCTTGCTGCTGCTGTTACGGCTCCAATAAGGTTGGTTGCTGCGTCTGAGCTTGGGCGGTCAGCTGAGCGTTGGGATCCCACTAAGATTATTGGTGCTGGCAGGTTTTGTAGAGCAAAGCTCAAGGCGGCTGCTGTGTAGCCGATTGTGTCTGTTCCATGGGCAACTACGACGCCAGCTGCACCTTCCTCGATGTTTTTTGCGATTTGTTCTGAGAGGTTTGACCAGTGCTTTGGTGTGATGTTTTCGCTAAATATTGTGTAGAGAATTTTTGCTTTGATGGTTGCGATTTCAGAGAGTTCGGGGACGATACTGTAGAGATCGTTTGCGCTGAGAGCAGGTCTCACGCCACCCGTTCTGTAGTCGACTCTGCTTGCGATTGTGCCACCTGTACTCAGAATAGTAACTTCTGGAAGTTCTTCTTGCTGCTTTGGCGTCTGCGGTGCTGAGAAGGTAGGTTTTGGTCCTGCTCCAACTCTCTCAATTTTCGTCTCTCGAACCACTGATATTCCAATGTTGTAGCCATTCTTCAGCTTTATTACTATGTGATTATCATCGCTGAATTCGGATCGCGGAATTAACACTCCTTCATAAATGCTTTTTCCCTTCGATATTCGGATTATATCTCCAATGTCCGCTTCTATCTCCTTCAGGAGATGCAGAGCTTTTCCTTTATAGCCTAGGGGTTTTCCCGTCAACTTTTACTTCCCCAAAATCTTTGACATGTAAGATCCATCGTACCTGTAGCCAAAGCGCATATAGTACCTTTTTGTTCCCAATGCGCTTATAACTACGACCTTATGTTTGTCGAATTCTTTCTTTGAAATTCGCTCTGCTTCTGAGAGTAAGAGATCTCCATATCCTTTGTGCTGCCACGCTTTGAGAGTATGCTCTCCAACAGGAACAAGAGATCCGTAAACATGGAGCTCACGGATGATTGAGGAAGGTTGGTTGATTATTTCTGTTCTGTGAGCGTTCTCAGATGGGATTCGCAGTCTTAGGTATCCCACTAGGACATCATTATCAGGGTCTTCTGCTGAGATGAATATATCGGTTCCTTCTGAGGCTTCTTCCTCTTCAGAAAGAATCCGAATGTTCTCTGGGTTAGGTTTAACGTGATCATTCAGCCATCTGTGGCCGACCTCGCGGCACCGTATACACCTACATCTTGTTCCCTCTTGTTTCAGCTTTCTTCGGACAAGCTGTCTTAGGTTACTCTTCTTGACTCCAGCTTGAATCAGATTGGCAGGTATGTCTCGTTGAATACGCATTATGCGAACCCATGGTGGCAAAAGTTTTTTCATTTC
>DAOWHM010000054.1 GCA_030641425.1 Candidatus Bathyarchaeota archaeon
AGATGGGCGGGGCACAACCTCTTGCCGTAACTATGAATGACGGTGTTGCTTTGGTCGTGGAAATCGACAAGAAAGCAATCGAAAGACGGCTTCGACACAAATACCTCGAAACTTGGACCATGAGTATTGATGATGCTGTTGACATGGCAATAACCGCGAAACGAGAAAAAACCCCGAAGAGCATTGGACTCTTGGGAAACGCTGCAGAAGTGCACCTTGAACTTTTTAAAAGAGGAATCGTTCCCGAGGTCTTGACCGATCAAACATCGGCTCATGACGCTCTTAATGGATACTATCCTGCTGGCCTATCAAAAGAGGAAGCTGATGAATTGAGAAATGAGAATCCAACTGAGTACATAAAGAAGGCCAAGTCTAGTATTGTTGCCCACGTAAAGGTTATGGTTAAAATGATGCAAAAAGGCTCAGTGACCTTCGAATACGGTAATAACCTTAGGCAACAAGCCTACGAAGCAGGATTCAAAGAAGCTTTTTCTTATCCAGGTTTTGTGAAACGTTACATCAGACCTATGTTCTTTGAAGGAAAAGGACCATTCCGTTGGGCTTCATTAGTAGGCACATCAGAGGACATCTATAAGCTAGACGACATCATCCTGAAGGAATTTGCCTACAATAAAGAGCTTTGCCGTTGGATAGCAAAAGCGAAGGAGCAAGTTAAATTTCAAGGCTTGCCAGCCCGAGTCTGTTGGTTAGGGTTTGGTGAAAGAGCGAAATTCGGTAAGATAATCAACAAGATGGTTCGCGAAAAAGAACTTTCAGGTCCAATATGGATAGGTCGAGACCACTTAGACTGTGGAAGCGTAGCTTCGCCAAACCGTGAAACAGAAGGTATGAAAGATGGCAGCGACGCCATCGCAGATTGGCCAATTCTCAACGCCTTACTTAATGCGGTTGGTGGTGCAACTTGGGTATCAGTTCACCATGGAGGTGGGGTTGGAATAGGATATAGCATTCATGCTGGTATGTGTTTAGTCTTAGATGGTACTGACGAGATGGATAAACGCCTGCAAACAGTTCTGACGACAGACCCGGGAATAGGAATTGTGAGACATGCAGACGCAGGATACCAGAGAGCAAAAGACATGGCAAAGAAAAATAGTATTCAAATGCCTATGCTTGACTGATGTATCCACGTTTGTTTTAGAACATGGAGGAAAAAGCTTATGGGAAATGTGGCAATTGATGGAGAAACATTGAGCATTGAAGATGTCATTGCTGTTGCCCGTAATAATGCAACCGTGACGATTTCAATGGCTGCTAAGAATAAAGTTAGACAAGCACGAGAAAACTTAGGACATCTCAAGAAGAAGAAAGCAATTTATGGTGTAAACACAGGTTTCGGAGCCTTCGGGAACATTGCAATAACAGAAGAAGATGTCAAAAAGCTTCAACTCAACCTTATTCGAAGCCATTCATCAGGCGTTGGAGCTCCTCTAAAAGCTGACGTAACACGTGCGTTGATGCTTCTTCGAGCCAACACTCTCGCAAAGGGCTATTCAGGAATACGGTTAACGACGTTGGGAATTCTGATTCAAATGCTCAACAGAGGAGTGCTTCCGGTAATTCCAGAAAAGGGCTCTGTAGGCGCCAGTGGCGATTTGGCTCCCCTCTCTCACATGGTATTGGTGATGATAGGGGAAGGAAAGGCTGAGTTAGACAACCATATCTTAGGCGGAAAAGAAGCGATGAGAAAAGCTAACATCGCACCTGTAATCCTTGACGCAAAAGAGGGTGTTGCTTTGAATAATGGTACACAGATGATGACAGCAATAGCTGTATTAGCCCTTTATGATGCTCAAAACCTCATAGGGACAGCTGAAGTGGCAGCTGCTCTAAGCTTAGAAGCTTTATGTGGAATAGTTGATGCCTTTGACGACAGAATCCACAACACAAGACCTCATAAAGGTCAGACGACAACCGCTGCAAACATTCGGAAACTCGTAGCAGGAAGTGAACTAGTGAAATCTAGTGAAGAAGCGCTAAAGGAATTTGGGTACACTCAAGATCCGTATTCCCTGAGATGTATTCCTCAAGTTTTTGGTTCAATACATGATGCAATAGACTATGTCAAGAAGATAGTGGAAATCGAGATCAACTCAGCAACAGATAACCCGCTAGTATTTCCACAAGCATGCCTTTCCGGGGGAAACTTCCATGGACAACCGATTTCAGCTGCCATGGACTTCCTGGCAATAGCCCTAACGACTTTAGGGAACTACTCGGAAAGGAGAACAGCCAGACTAGTGGATGCTAACCTGAGCAGGGGGCTCCCTCCATTCTTAATTCCAGAAGTGAATAAGAAGGGTCTTCAAAGTGGCTTTATGACTTTGCAGTACACGGCTGCCGCATTAGCCTCAGAAAACAAATCTTTGGCTCATCCAGCAAGCGTTGATTCAATTCCCACATCTGCTAACTACGAAGATTTCGTAAGCATGGGTTCAATAGCGGCGAGAAAGACTGCAGGTATTCTATATAACACTCAACATATTATTGCGATTGAGCTTCTCTCTGCGGTTCAAGGAGTCGAATTCAGAGGAATAGATAAATTAGGAAAGCTTACACGCAAAGCTTACGATATAGTCAGGGGTAAAGTGCCTAGACTTATCAAGGACAGAGCAATGGATGTGGACATACAGACAGTACTAAATCTAATACTTGATGAGATGTTTTCGGATCTACCAGTAGCAGATTCGCGTTGCCTATTCAAGTCTTTGTAGAGCTCTTAAGCGTTTCACGATGTTTGGATGAGTTGAGAGCAGTTCCAAGAATCTGTCCAACCCACTTACTTTCCTGTGAAGCACTTTGTCAACTAATGCTTGGTCACTAACTCCTATCTGAGCCATTGCTTTAGCGTCAGAGGTCGCCCTGTCAGGATCTGATATGAAAAGCGCTTTGAAAGAGTTCAGCTGACTGGATCTCGGAGTTCTTCCTCTGGATCGTCTACTCGCATGAACAATCTTCGCTAGACCTTCAGAGAGCTTTCGCGGACCATCTTCTACCACTGATGCGCTGTGACGATCAGCATAATACTCGCGTAGCCGGCTCAGATGTAAGGTAAATAATGTGAGGATAAAATACAGGAGGAGGCTGACTATTCCTATTACTGCTGTTGCTGATCCACCACCGTTCCTTCTTCTTCCTCCACCAAGCATCGAGGAGAAGATCAGAGAGGAGCCTATGAAATAGAATATGGAAGGTAAGATGCTTACAAACATCATCACTTGGACATCTCTATGTTTAAGATGACCCAATTCATGACCGATGACTGCCTCAACTTCTTCCTTCTCTAAATTCTTCACCAGTCCCTCTGTGACAGCGACTCTGTTACCAGCGATGGGGGAACCATAGGCAAATGCGTTTGGGATCGGGATTCGAGCCAACATTAATCTGGGCATCTTAATGCCGCTCTTCCGACTTAGTTCATTCACTGTGTTGTAGAGTTGTGGGTTCTCTTGTTGGGAGATTGGACGTATGCGGTAAATGGCATCAACTAAGTAAGGCGCGATTAGCCATTGAAGAATGTTAAAGCCCACTACGAAGAATATAAGGAAAGAAATATTGAACGTTCCTGTAAGGGTCAATATGATTGTGAAGAATAGTGTAGAAAGGCTGATAATTATCGCTAAAGTGCCTATTATTGTCGCCCGAAGTCTTAAGAGAGAACTCATATTCACCGTGAATCTCACCGCTGAAACTCTCTTATATGTCTTACTTATATCCCAATCAACTTTCGGGAACTCTGTATATGTACACATTCTGATTTTTTCCAGCAATCATGCTGACTGCTTCCATCTATTGGACTAGCGAGGCGCCTCGTTTCTGGAAAAGTATCTTCGCTCCTTTTGACATCAAGCGTTCTTCGTTATTTTGAATAGCTTATTTACCTTTTCAACGCGAAATTTGACTTTAAGAATCTCGTGAGTAAGCCAAATGTTTGTTTCAAGGTGATCTGTCCATGAGCATGTTGTGAAGACTGATTCGCCTTTGGCGAGAGCGACATATGGAATGAGCATATCTGCAAGGTGGATGTCTACCGTCCCTCTGCCCTCTATTTCTCGGATTAAGTTGTCAGCTGCGTTTCTACCTATTAGCTCACTTGGCTTACCTAATTCACCGATTGCGTCACTGCCTAAGAGGACGTTTGAGTCAGTCTGTGCTAATAAGGTTATTGAACTGCCTTTCTGCTCTGGATTCGAATAGTCATTAACGACTTCCATGTTGGATTCATAACCGTGTAATGTTAGGGTTTTGGCTGCTTCCTTTGCTTGACGTTTAGCTACTTGCTGGTTAGCTAGAAATGTGCATACGGATATCCCTCGCAAATTTCTTAACCGACCGAATTTTTCGAGGTGAAGAGGTAAAAGGTTCTGGTTAGGCTGAATCTTTAATGTGACCCTTCCCAAACCTTTCGGGTAGTAACCATACCTGTGAATGGTCAGGTTACACTTTAAGCCCATTTTTGCAAGAACCGGTAGAAAGACATACTTCAAATAGTTGATTGTGGGCGAGTAGGAAACATCTGTGCCGCCACGTGAAATGTCAATGCAAACTGGGTTGCGTGCAAAAGTGCAGATTGGGAGAACTGTCATCAGAAGCATCGGAATGCTTCCAGCTGTACCTATTTCTGCGTGGAATCTTCCACCAACAATCTTAGTAGGAAAAAACCATAATTCCTTGGAGCCAACCTTTGCTCCCTTAACGTTTGCTTTGCAAATGTTAGCTGCTGTAAGAACAGCTCTCAAATGTTGATGTTTCAAGCCAGGTTTTGGACGTTTCTGCCGAATGTTATATAAATGCAGTGGTTTGAGCAAAATCGCTGACATTGCTATAGACAAACGTAGAATTGTACCGCTTCCACTTTTTTGGCTGCCATCAATTTCCAACAATCTTTTCCCACAGTCTCTTCCAGATTGGTGAAAGTGACTCATTAGTTTTAATCCGTTTAGGAAGGGTAAAATAAATGAGTAACAAAGTGGATTAGTATGTGAATGGGATAGGCGGCATAAGATGAGCGATCCGAAACCAAGTACCGAAGAGGTTCTGCGAAGATTAAGTGAAGTTCTTGATGTTTTAAGCAAGATTTCTGAAGATTTAGAGGATATTGCAGTGTCTCTCAAGGCAGTTCGCCCTACTACTGTTCCGACACCTCCAGCAGCTCCTGCTCCAAAGGTTCTTGGAGATACAACGCCTGTTTCTGTGGGGCGTGGAGTTGATGATGTTCGAATGTTGTTTACAAAAGAGTTAGAGGAACTACTAGATTTTGAAGATAAGGAAGATTACATAAGGGTTAAACCTCGAAAATACCTCGGATCTGACAACTTCGCGAAGATCGCTTCAGCAGTTAGAGGAGCAGGTGGAGAATATATCAGCGCGGGTAGGGACTCACACTTCAGAATCCCAAAACATGACTAAAGACTACCATAATATTTGAAAATCATTAAATTCGCCACTGTAGGGCTTCATTTGAACGTCTGTATAAGTCACTTTTGCGTTACGAGGACCTTTAAAGGTGAACTTGATGAGCTTCTCGACGTTGGCCTGTTCCCCTTCAAAAACTGCCTCAACTCTACCACTGGGAAGATTTCTTACCCAACCGACCACTCCATTTTTTCGAGCTAGTCTTTGTGTTTCCCAGCGGAAGAAGACTCCATGAACTCGCCCACCAATGATAACATGGGCTCGAACCTTCAAATGGCCATCACTACCTTTTAGTTTAGGGTATTAGTAGAATCTATCTATTACTCATTGCTTTTCTTTAATTAAGGTGAAACATTATATGAATACATAAATGTATTCATATTACTAATTATGTATGCATACAAATAGCAATAAGATGCACGTATTTTAAAATTTTTGAACCATGAATATTAATGATTTTTAAATTTCCAATACTTTCACTCACCTCTCTCCCCTCTAAGAGTTGACGTTGGATCTCACCTATTTAAAAGTGAATTCTGATCAATTCACATCTTGATGAACCTTGGAAAATAGCAGAAAATTCCTC
>DAOWHM010000083.1 GCA_030641425.1 Candidatus Bathyarchaeota archaeon
ACTTGATGGAAACCGTGAAGTAGAACGCATGAGCCGTTTTCTGACCTGAGAGTAAGTCGCCTTCGTACGTACTCCCGAATTATTTCAGTAGGCTTGATAAGGTAGATGTTTGACAAATAGAAAATAGTTCCAGAAACTTTAAATGGTTTTTAAAGCAAAGTATGGATTGTCAAGGGAGAAGGAGAAACATTGATGTTTCATCCAACGAAGAGTTCGCTCGTAAGCGTTACTCTTGTAGCTGCTTTGGTGCTGCCACTACTCATGGTTCCAGCGTATTCAGAAGAACCTTTAGAGCCTTCATTATTGACGATTCTTTCTTTCTTAGGGTTCACGAATATAACTGAATCAACCATTGAAACCTTTCCACCTGGCGTTTACGAAGTAGTGTTATATGCTGAGTTTGCAGACCATCATGATAGCAATGAACTTAGTTATTATCCTGCAGGTTCCAGCGATTTTACGCTGATTTTCTCTGGGTCAGATGGGGGCATAAATGGATACGTTGATCCGCCTGTAAATAGAACTTTTTGGTTCACGCATACATGCAATAGTACTTTTGGGCTATCAATGTATGATGGACTGGGCAACCACACATACTTCACTGAAGGTGTGCTGAACCCTGATGGACAAAACCATTCGAAAGTATATTTGAATTTGGATGACCCTGAAATGTACCTTATTGGCTTTGAAAATTTGTTTGGCTTAGGTGATAGAGACTATAATGATATGGTCTTCTCACTGCGTAGATGTGCAGGCATGTATTATTTGAATGTTGAAACCGATCCTATTGGTGTTGCCACAATTCAAGGTACAGGATGTTATAACGAAAGTGACACTGTCCAACTGACATCACAGGATTATGCAAACATCACAACAGGTAGTCGTTACAGGTTCGAATACTGGGATGTTGATGGAATCTCTCAAGGAGCAGGAGTTAACCCAATTACAGTCTCCATGAATGCAAATCACGCCACCACAGCCCATTACACCATCCAATACTACTTGACAGTTACTTCTCCCTACGGTGATCCCGCACCCTCTGGAGGATGGTATGACGATGGAACAACGATAACATCATCGGTCACTTCACCATGGCCGGACTCTATTGGCACAAGATACATTTGCATGGGATGGACAGGAACAGGAAGTGTTCCAACATCTGGAATGACCTCATCATTCAATTTTTCAATCAACAGTTGTTCCAGCTTGACATGGACTTGGAAGACCCAATATTACTTATCTGTCGCTGTAGATCCATTAGGATTAGTGCCAATTCCTGGCGAAGGTTGGTATGATGAGTCTACAAGTTTAACATTGTCAGCACCAACTGCCATAGGATATACATTTACGGAGTGGACTATAGACAGTGTGTCACAGGGCTCTGGGACACAGTCAATCCCCGTTGTGATGAACGCACCACATATTGCTATAGCCTACTATGATATTCCAGTAGGAGGCTTAACTGTTTCAGCGAGGATACCTGCATTGAATAGTTGGTTTGGATTGAACATCTTGCTTATTGCAGCAGTCTTCGCAACCTCACTTTTAACAAAAAAACTTCGTCAAAGAACTGATTGATGCGCAAGTAACCTTCCAATAGTGGAAATTGATCCTATAGTAATTGTTATAATCTCATCCGCGGACTGGACGATCGATTGTACGAAATCATCTCAGAACAATAAAGTATTTTCTTGTTTGTGCTTCTTTGATATAACTGACGTCCGAATCCTCAGCACCCCTTTCAATGGAGCGATGTTGCGGGCAATAAAGGAATGGAGTTTTTCTTGGTCTTCAGCAGTTATTCGGGCGATAATAACTAGTTCTTCTGAGAGAGATGTGAGAACTTCTGATACTTGCCGATGTCTAGCGATCTTTTCGGCAACATTTTCAGTTTCCTTGGGGTCGGTGAATATCGTTACTATGGCAACTAAGAGTTTTACTCCAGCTTTTTTATGGTTGATTTCTACAGTGTACTTCTTGATGATTCCATATTTTTCCATTTTTTTTATGCGGTCATAAACTGTGGAGTGTGCTAAATTCAATTTTTTTCCGATTTCAACATATTTTGCCTTGGAGTTCTCTTCCAGAATCTTCAGTATTGCCCAATCTGTGTCGTCGAGCAGAACTTGTTGATTCCTGATTCTCATGAAGTGGGCCTTCTAAGAAGAATGAAGTTTGTGCTGTTAATACGATTTATTCTTTGCCATCGGTAAAATGTGAAAACTGTATGGATAGTTTTTGATTTTTGTCAATTGGAAAGTGACTGTCGCTTATATACGCCGGAAAAACGTCGGAAATCGGTCGAATTTCCTACAATCCTATAGAAAGAGGTGACTAGAACTGAGATTTTGCGGAGTTCTTGTCAAATAGGCTTAAATCTGACGGTGACTAGTAGAAACTAGTTCTATAGAATTGTTCCAGTTGTGGTCTTAATGGTTAGCGGGTTGAAAGTACCTAAAGTCTGGGATCTGCTGAATCGATTCAAAGAAACTTGCCGTCGCAAAGGCTGGAAGACATCAGCCTACGAAGATGTCGTGAAAGTTGGTAACGAATACCACAGCTTTATCGGCACCCGAACAGCTCATCCCTCAACGTTTCAGAAAATTACCTCACGCAAGAAACTTGCCATTCCCGAAGGAAGATCCTATCGAGTTGTAGATCTCTCTTACATTGCTTGGGTTTTTCAACAGCACCCTTCCCAGCAACTGATTGAAACATTAGTTACGGATTCACACCTCTACAAGAAGACAGCTCTCTATGACCTAAGCCACATGTATGAAGGAAAGCCACTCTGCCTGAGACTAAACGAAACTGGAAGCCTAGCATTCGAAGAGTTTGAGAAGTTTCTAAAGGAAACCTATGGAGTAGATACTAAGCCATTATATGAGCCACAGACGAATGAGCCCAAAACCTTCAAGTCAAAGCTTCTAAACGCATCAACTGGATGAACCCTTCGGTAGCACAAGTCAGCTTAAGTAATACTGTGACTATTCTTCTTGAGGCATACCTATGACATCTGAAGAAATCGACAGCGAAGCTCAAAAAGTGAAGAAACTTGCTGAGTTTAAGAAAGAACTCGAAGAGAAGATCACTGAAGCGGAAAAAAACTTGGACAACTTGAAAAACCTCCTCGAATTCGTTGACAGAATTATATTAGAAAGTGGCTTCAAGAGAGCAAAGTTACCTAAACTCACACCCACAATATCTCAGGTTACACCAACCTCAGCCATCGGAAAGCATACTGTTGCCTTAAAAGATGCTTCGGGAGAACCACTAGCAGATCTTCACCTAAACAGAGACTCAATGCATGTGATTATCCCAGAAACTCGGACATTCAACAGGAATACTCCTCCATTCCAACAATTTCTGATAGAGCGTGTCCTAGAAAAGATGCGTGAGAAAGATGTTGAAGCAGCAAATAAAGGCGAAATGTCACATGACAACATCTTCTCTTACGAATTAGTCTTAGATGGTGATTCAATTCGAAAGATCGCGATAAAACATGTGACTCCTGAAAGAGTACGCGAACTGAAATCAAGCATTCGCTGGACGCTGGAAAAGATGTACGAGAAAACGAAAGCTTAACCCTTAAGCACACGCATAGATTCTTTTCCGACTTCTGCAATTACCGCTTCCACCCATGGGGATATGGAAGTTACTTCCACAATTGATAAAGCTGAGAAACTAGTAGGATGTAATGAAAGTTGAGAAGGGAGAGATAGGAGAATGGAGAAAAAGGCTTGTCTCAGAATAGTTGTTTCGTTTCTTGCACTTGCGTTGTTAGTCTTGGGCATTCAAGCCCATAATATTTCCACAGGGGAAAATAGCGTTGACACCGAATTAGATCCCCAGTCAACGATCATACTCTTCAAAGACTTTAACGAGATCCAAAGTAACGATAAGACAACGGATAGGTATTCGTTCAAGAGAAGTTTGGTAAGCCGATCTACTGGGACTGGAGCGATATATTGGGTGGACTTCTATGATAGCTTTGAGAATACAAGCTGGATATTCACTGGCGACTATCCCTATTTAGCCAATGATACAGACAGCTACATCGCGTCTGTTACAGTTGGGAACTGCTCTTGGTTTCACTTCCAAGACACAAACCTAACGCAAACTCAAACTGCGTATTTAATGATCGAGTGGAAAACATTTACCATTAAACCTAGTGAGGAAGCTAAGCTCTTTCTAGACAATGGCGTGGATGAAGAAGATTTAGGTTCATACAATTTGACATTGGAGTTCAGGTGGACCAGGATCAATGTTACTCAGACATTGGGGACTATCCTGAAGGTTGACAATGCAAAGTTGAAGATCTCATCTCTCCAGGCTGGCCTCTTCCGTGTGATAGTGCGTCGAGCCTACTTGCAGATTTATAATGGACCAGTTCCCCTGCAGGTGAATACTGTAGCTATAGGTAGACCAGGCTCTCAGGTGACTTTAACTGTTCAATGGACTGATCCAGATGGGCTAAGCAGTTATTCTTTAAATCACAATGCCAGTGGAGCTTGGCTTAATTCGAATCTCACAGCTTCTTTAGCGGGGAAAACGGGTTGGAGTAATCACACGGTAACTCTTCCAAGCAATACAGCCTCAGTTCTAGCTTACAGGTTTTGGGTAAACGACACAAACGATTTCTGGGAGAGGACGGAGGTTCTCCATGTTTTTGTTTTGAAGAATTTCAGTCCCGAGTTACTCCAAATTGTGGACAATGCAACAGGCTCGCCTATAGCGCACAGTTATGGTCGAAAGGACTTCTACGATAATGCTACGGGAAGATTCTGGAAATTCTATAGCGATGGTGTGTATATGAAGTATACTTCCACGCTTAATGGACAAGACTGGCTCACTCCTCATGTTGTTAGGAGTGTAGAGTTTGGTTTCCAGTTTTATGTGTACTGTTTTAACCAAACGATTCACTACGTCTACAACTCTGAGAAAGTTGGCGCTGACTTGCTTTATCGACGAGGAATTCTAAACCCTAATGGAACAATAAGCTGGTCTATGCCTGAACAGGTAGTAGTTACTGCGGGTCTTTCCCAGAGATTCTACGCTTGCTCCGTAGTAACAGATTCAGATGGGTATCCTTACATTGTGTTTGGCAACCGAACAGATCCTTACTTGAAAACCTTGAATTTAGTGAGAAGCAACTACAATAATGGATCCTGGGAAACATCAAGTGGATTTCCAATGGAGATTAATGAGAACCCAGATGCTGACTTGGTTTCTGGCGTCGCCCTACCCTTACCGAACAATGAAATCTATGTGGTTTATTGCAGTGGTGGAAACGAAGAGCCCCCTCGTGGAAGATTATGGAATACCTCAATTCTAGGACCACTGGAAGATGCGTCAGCTCTAACAATGCCAAGTAACTACCCTTTCTGTGCCGTCTCCGATAAGTATGGACATGTCCATCTTGTGTATCGAAGAATAACCGATAGGGTAGACTACAGTTTCCGTAACTACACTTCAGGAAGCTGGGAGGTCAGAGATGAGTTCGTAACTTCTTATTTGACGCAGGAAGTCCCAGATGTCTCAACTTATTCGTGGCCAGTAATTGGGTGGAACCCTGACTCTGAAAAAGTCTATGTGCACTGGTGGACTCTTGAAGACACGAGTGGATGGCTAAAGCTTAGGAATTCCACTGGTTGGGAGACAAGGCATAGAATCTTGAAGCTAGACTGTGACTACACGATATTTGATGGAGATACAATAGTTCCTTTGTCTCATCAAAATGAGATCTTACTGAACTTCGTAGTGCAAAATGTGAATGGAGGCAAAGAAGAGGTTTACAGTTACCTTTACTTGAATAGACCACCACAGGTAGATTTCAACGTTTCCGAAAACATTGTGTTAACAGATGAAATTATCGTTTTCAACGCTTCTGAAAGCTATGATCCAGATGGTTTGATAGTCGAATATTTCTGGGATTTCGCAGATGGAGTCAACGTATCCAGATTGGTAGTTGAGCATTCATACATTGACGATGGAAACTACACAGTGACTCTTACTATCACCGATGATTCCGGTGCCTCAAACAACACTTCTACAATAATTGAGGTTCTTAATAGGTCTCCTGTTGCATCTTTTACTGAATCCACAGAGACTGCCTTCACTGGGGAAACCATCATCTTCAATGCTTCTACCAGTTTCGACCCTGATGGATCAGTAGTTGAATATTTGTGGGATTTCGGTGATGGAAATAATGGTTCAGGTGTCTCTGTTGGACATGCATATATGGACGATCGTGGCTACAACGTCACCTTAACTGTAACAGATGACGACGATGCGAAAGACTACATAACATCAACTAAGACTATTCTGAACAGAGCTCCAATAGCCTTGTTCACTGAATCTGCTGAAACTATTCCAACCGATGAAATCATTCACTTCAATGCTTCGCAAAGCTATGACCTTGACGGATACATTATCAATTATTTCTGGGATTTCGGTGACGGTATGAATTCCACAGGAATTATTGTTGAACATTCATATGCTGGAAATGGAACTTACATTGTTACTCTCTTTGTAACAGACGACGACGACTCAAAAGGAAACGTAACTGCAACAAAAACCATCCTACATCACGATGTTGCAATCATAGCCCTCTATCCTTCTAAAACCGTAGTCGGTGAGGGATTCAACTTTAATGTAAATATCACCGTTTCAAACCAAGGAGAGATTTCAGAAACCCTCAACGTCACAATATACGCCAATACAACCTCCCTTGCAATGCAAAATGTGACATTGACGCCCAGAAACTCAGCCAATCTCATCTTAGTGTGTAACATCTCAAGCTTAGCCAAGGGCAACTATACTTTGACTGCTTATGTGACACCTGTTTCAGGGGAAAAAGATATAGAAGACAACACGCTCGAAGATGGCAAGATATTCTTAACGATCCCCGGCGATGTGAATGCGGACCGTGAAGTAGACATATTTGACATTGTCGCCATTATTGGGGCTTATCAAGCGACTGAAGGAGACCCGGAATACGTTCCTAACTACGATATAAACGGCGATGGCAAAGTCGACATTTTCGACATCGTCATCGCTACTGGAAACTACAAGAAAACCTGGTGAGATTTGCTTTATATTGCGAGAAAGCTGGCGAAGCATTATGTTGCTTTCGGTTATTTAGATCGATCATAATAGATGCTTTTGCCGGTGGCTGAAAGGGGAATTCCCATAATCACGTTTGCTCTAGGTAGCAGATGAAGCCTTCTTGCAGCAGCTCCAATTCGATACATTATTCTATTGTCCACATTAAGTAAGCTAGCTGTTTTCGCAGCGGATCCTAAAGCTATCCCTAAATCTAAAGCTTTGAATATACATGCTGGTCCCGTGAAATCTTGTCCTTCTATTTCCCCAGCTTTCTCAAAAGCTTTACAGTCAGGATAGCCACAGGCTCCACAGTTGAGACCAAAAGGCTTTGATCCTCTTACACCGATTAACAGAACTACCTCTGAATCTTGGGTATTCCTAGCATCTCTTCTGAAACCTTCAATATTCCTTTCGGCAGCAATCTTCAGCATTTCAGTCACAACTTCCTCCTTTTCTTTGCCATAGACTGCGACCATGGTAATGTCGTCGATTCCTGCTGATTTTGGAGCTGTCCTCGCAGAAAGGAGCATCAGTTTTACAGCTTCAAGAATTCCATCTCTTTCTCCCTCTTCGCCTATGATTGGCATCTCTCTACCACTCTGAATTAGGGAATCCCGGCGATCGCAGGTTCAAAAATGCTCTCGACTATCTCTGCAATTAGGGTCAGTTGCCCTGAATATAGGGCTATGGAGAAGAACGTGACTCCTACGAGTAAGATTAGGGAACCAATAATTCTCTTCTCTGAGATTTCCATCTTTCCTCACCTAAATGTATTTTTCAAGTTTGTTAGCGATCGTCAGTTTGGGGGCTACACCCACAAGTCGATCTACTTCTACACCGTCTTTCAAAACTAGTAGTGTGGGGACACCCATCACATTGAATCGTGTGGCAGTTTGCGGGTTCTCATCTACGTTTAATTTTCCGAAAGCTATCTTTCCAGCGAAATCCTTGGCTAGTTCGTCGATGATTGGGGCGATCATGCGGCATGGTCCACACCAGGGTGCCCAACAGTCTATAACAATTAATGAGTGTTTCTTGACTATCTCGTCAAAGTTGGCATCGGTGACTTTGATTAGAGTGGAGATTTTTTCAGTAACTTCTATCCTCTCCGCTAGTTCCTGCTTCTTCTGGGCGCGAATCTTTTCCAATTCAGAGTCTCCTTCAAACAATTGATGATGCTCCCTCATAATGCACTTGTTCATTACTACTGTGAGTCCTGCCTTTTTTGCCTTTTCGGCTGCTTCTTCATTTACTACTCCTAGCTGCATCCAAATGACGTAAGACTTTCCATACTTCTTTTTCAGTTGGATCACTTGGTCAACAATTGAAGAGACCTCTGCTGAAGGCCTGAAGATATCAATGATTTCAATAGACTTTTGAATTCCAGAAGGCAGACCTAACAAGCTTTTGTGTGCTTTTTGACCTAGAATTTGATCTGCATTAGGGTTTATTGCTACAATAACGTAACCCCGATCTTGCAGATATTTGGCGACTTGATAACTATCTTTGTTTGGGCTCTGTGATAGTCCTATAACAGCTACCGTCTTGTAGCTTTTTAAGATCTTTTCGATGGTCTTCTGAATTTTAAGCAGAACTCCTTAGGTGAAGGCGTAAGTAATCATTGGTATTTATGCTTCGTTCCTTCATTCTTCTCTCTTCACGATTTGTCGTGCTGCAATTACACCTGAGATAGATGCTTGGACGAGTCCACGTGTTAATCCGGCACCGTCGCCGATTGTGAATAGGTTCCTGATTGGCGTTTCGAAGCATTTGTTTAGTGTCAGTTTTGAAGAGTAGAATTTGACCTCTACGCCATAGAGTAAGGTGTCCGTTGAGGCAATGCCTGGTGCGATCTTGTCTAGCGCGGCTAACATTTCTCTTATGTCAGTTAGATATCTGTAAGGTAGAACAAAGCTGAGGTCACCTGGAGTTGCGCTTTTTAGTGTAGGTACAACTGTGCTTCGCTTTATCCGCTCTTCAGTTGATCTTCGTCCTGCTTCCAAATCGCCGAGCCGTTGAATAATGATGCCTCCACTCAATAGGTTAGTTAGTCTTGCAATGTATTTGCCATATGCAATTGGTTCTTTGAAGGGTTCAGTGAAGGATGTGCTAACTAGGATGGCGAAATTTGTGTTTCCAGTTTTATGTTCCGCGTAGCTCTGTCCATTTACAGTAAG
>DAOWHM010000087.1 GCA_030641425.1 Candidatus Bathyarchaeota archaeon
CAATTGTTTCAGGCAGTAGACTGCGCAGTCCGAAATGTGTGACAGTCCACTCGTGAGTTCCACAAACGTGGCAGAATTTGACTGTGTGACTTGGCGCGAGTTCATGAAGGCGGTCTGTAACTTGCTTTGCCAAATATGGATTTCGGAAGGCAGCTAATTCCTTCAAGCTAATCACTCAGATTATCATCTTGATACTTCGGATTACGCAGTCTTTTCCTCCGATGATCTCAACCGAACTGTTGCATTTTGGGCATTGGAGAGTAGGCATTGGCGTGTAAAGGACTGTGTCCTCAATATATTTGAAACTCCCTTCATAACTGCATTTTAAACAACGGACTTTTCCTTTACCTTCTTCAACTATGAGTTTTGATCCAGCCATTATAGTATCTTTGGTTAGCACTTCATACCAGAACTTGACTTGTTCAGGGTTGAGAAAGGTGAGTTCTCCTATTGTAAGCTTCACCTCAGTAACCTTCTTCGCCTTTCGACGGGTGGCTTCTCTAGAGATGGATTCGACGATTTGCGTGGTTATTGAACCTTCATGCACCTCTTAAGCAGACTCCGCTAGAGGCCTAAGGCTTCAACTACTTCTTGGACACCTTCACCAGTCCGACAATTCGTGAAGACAACTTCAGTTTTTGGATTGACTTCTGCCACATCATTCTTCAACTTGTTCAGCTCTACTCCCATTGCTGTGGCTAAGTCAACTTTGTTTATTGCGACAACTTGGGCATCCATGAATATGAAGGGATGTTTGACTATCATGTAAGGTCCTTCAGTGACGCTCACGACAACAATTCGCTTCTCTGAGCCGAGGGGAAATTCAGCTGGGCATATAAGGTTGCCCACGTTTTCGATGAGAAGTAAATCTAATGAGTTAAGATCCAATCGTTGCACTGCTTTCTTTATTAGGTTCGCGTCGAGATGGCATTCTTTGCCTGTATTTATGGCTACGACCTCAACGCCATGGCGTCTGATCATCTCAGCATCAATTGTTGTTGTAAGATCACCCTTGAAAGCAGCTATACGATAACGGTTTTTGAGGAGTTCCACAAGTTTTTCAATTAGTGATGTCTTTCCTGCTCCAATTGATCCCATTATGTCAATCGCTGTGACACCATGTTTTCGGAGTAGATCTCGGTTTTCGTCCGCGATCTTCTGGTTTGCTCTCAGGATATTTTCTTCCAACTCAATGTCGAAGACCTCACCCTCATCGGCCTTGACAACATCTCCTAGAGGTTTCGACAAATATCCAGAACCCACCTATCTAACCGTTTGACTCTTCAATGCTTAAAATTTCATTCCACAATTTCAGGGTCTCAGCAGCTTCTTCTCTGTCAACCACTTGGATAGCGTAGCCAGCATGAACCAGGACATATTCATCAACCTTCGCTTCAACCAACACAACGTTTACTTCCCGAAGAACACCTTCTCCAAAATCAACTTTCGCAGTATCACCATGAATCTTCACGACTCTTGCTGGAATAGCTAAACACATGATCGTCACTTACCGTTGCAGCTGTCCATCATAAATCGCTTTCGATTTCAGCGGTCAGGCAGAGCTCAGATCCAAGCATAGAAGATGAAAACAGCTCATGATACACACCCATAATTCGTTTAGGATGTCCCAAATGTAGCCTTATACGCTTGTCCAAACGAGATGCCCCCGTCTCCAGCTGGTATGGCTTCGTGAACAAAGAACTCGAGACCTTCTTCCCTTACCCGCTTCATTAGGGTTGTTGTAATATGTTTGTTATATGCTACGCCCCCTGAGAATCCTATTGTTCTTATTCCTGTGTCTTTTGCTGCTTCGATGGCAAGTTGAGCAAGCCCCTTCCCCAGATAAGATTGAACTGAACATGCCAAATCAGCTGGAGATTTCACATCCTTTGCGTCATATACTGCTTCCAATAGTCCTGTGGTTCTTAGAACTCCTCCTGTAATCTCTGGTTCCAGTTTCAGTAGGTCTTGTCCCTTTGTCGCCATTGACTCCAGTTTTATCGCTGGCTCACCATGATAGGTTCTCTTATGACAGATGTTTAGAATCGCTGAGACAGCGTCTA
>DAOWHM010000129.1 GCA_030641425.1 Candidatus Bathyarchaeota archaeon
CTCACAACATCCACATCTTTCCCATGATCCAAATGAAGAGAAACAGGCTGCGAAACCTTTCCAGCAGCAACCTTCACCATCGCCACCAAATACTCCAACCCCGCATACTTAATCGCACTTGGAGTCACAGCAACAATCGCAGGAGACCTCTCCTCAACCGCCGCCTCAACCACCGCCAACAACGTCTCCAAATGATTAATGTTAAACGCTCCAACAGCATACCCCCCAGCTGCAGCAACAGACATAATATCCCTATTAGTAACCAACATCTCCTTCACGAAGGACAAGTATCACACTACAACTATTAAAAAGAATAATCGCACATGCATGCTTTTTGATTGCGTTACGGTGGCTTATCACATGGCTCAGTTTTCTCTAGTTTCCAGGTTGGTTTTTGAAGTCAGTTCCCATCGAAAAGATCTTTTGTCTGCTTTTCCTGAAGCTTGTGACATAACCCTGCCGTTCCAGCTGGTTTAAGTATCCGCTTTCCACTGCTCGTGCACGTCCCGTATATTTGCTTACATCGCTAGCTGTTCCCTGGCCAATTTTTCGAAGTCCTTTGGCTGTCTTACGTAGATGGTCAGGTAACTCGATCAGAGATTTTGTACTCGTTATGTCATCTTCACGCATCTCTTTTCTTATTTCTTTGATCTCAGATTCCAGCATTTCCAGCTTCTTCTCGATCTTTTTCAAAGTCTCTTCGATTGAACCCATGTATCCCGCCTTAGTTAAGCATAGAACATATACCCATAATTTCTTGAATATATACATCTTTTGTGATGCATGCGCATCTATTCTTTTATGCATACAGCTTTTTCGATCAATCCGGCTCTGATGTTCTTCAGGATAGGACACTGAAACTCGTTTGAGGTGTTATAACTCTCATTAATGTTCAGTGAAAATAGAACTATCGTTCAGCCAAATGCGAAATATTTAATAAAGAGACAAACCCTCAAAGAACAAAGGATGTGAGTCTACCCTTGAACTACCCCGACAACAACATAATCCGGAAGACCCTAACACAATCCAATGAAGACATCGTCTACATCCTAAGATCCCTAGCCAACAAAAGAAGACTACAACTACTTACATCACTGATGAAAGGACCACGAACCTTCAAAGAACTACAACAAACAACAGAACTAGGCAAGACAGCCCTAGCACACCACCTAGGACTACTCGTGAAGACAGGCATACTAAAGCACACAGGCAAAGGCCGCTACGAATTAAGCCACGACGGCGCAGAACTTCTGAACACACTAGTCGCCACATACGCCAGCTCTAAAAGACGACGAGAAATTGAAGCAGCAAGACGAGCAGACTACATCCAAAAAATACACACCAAACAGAAGGCACAAGAAATGAAAGAATTTAAAGTCAAAATCGTAAAACTCGAACCAATGCGCGTAGCCAGTGTCCAAGCAATCAGCAAAACACCTGAACACGATGCATGGGAGAAGATGCGCGCGTGGGCTGAACCGAAAGGCCTACTTGAAGACATCGAAAAACACCCAGTATACGGCTTCAACAACCCAAACCCATCACCAGGCAAAGGTGAATATGGTTATGAATTCTGGATCCGTGTAGGACCAGAAACGAAACCGGACGGTGAAACTGAAATCAAAGAGTTCGAAGGAGGACTCTACGCCGTCACAACGTGTAATCTAAAAGAAGAAATCGAATCAGAACTTTTCCAGAAAGAGAACTACCTTGAATCCTTGAAGAAGATCGTTGACTGGGTCAAATCCAGCAAATACAAGTTTGGCAAACACCAATGTCTCGAAAAAGCCCACGACCCCGGAGCATCCGAAGAAGAACTGATCTTAGACATATACTGCTCAATTGAAAAAAAATAGACAACAAAAACAACGCGCACACGAGTCTAAACCATCCCTCATAGGCAATACATAACTGCAAACCCCCATTTTTTCCCTTACAGACAACAATCTACACGCACACATGCATCAAAACCCCAGTTTGAATCCTCAGTTCTTGCGTGAACACAGAAATCCAACTGTAAACACACCAAAGTAGTGCGGGAGGTGGGATTCGAACCCACGAACGCCTTCACGACAAGGTCCTAAGCCTTGCTCCTTTGACCTGGCTCGGAAACCCCCGCCTGTACCGAACCAAAAGCTCAAATCCGTATATAAGAGTAGCATCCGCCTTTAGAAATCCTTTAAAACTCCTTGAAAGCTAAATGTCATAACTATCCCCAAGCCTCGGTGGCTTAGCACGGTTAAAGCGTCTGCTTGGTAAGCCTGATGATGCCAAGCGCAAAGAGCAGAAGATCGCGGGCTCAAATCCCGCCCGAGGCTCCACCACCACAACATGCATGCAAATCATTTGAGCCGTCCAATTTCTGAAATATATTCAAGATCGTAACTATTGCTAAATCTCAGTATGCCAGAGTTTCTATTATGGGAACCATCGATGTCCTAACAGTAAATGAAGAACCTGAGAATCAAACAGACCTCATCAAAGTTGTTGAAGAAGCAAAAACCTTCTTCCAAACAGAAACATGGGACGAAGTGAGATACCTCGGAAAACTCAAGATGAACCACGACATTACAATAACTTCAGGCAAAGAACATCGTGGAGCCTTTCTCGTTGAAAAACTTACAAAGAGAATAAGAGACCTCAGGAACACAGAGTTAATGAACCTACTCCTCGGAATAACACAAGACCCCATAATAGCCATGTACTACTACTTCGACGGAAGACTATTCAGAAGGACGATCTTTCTCGTTCATGACTACGTCTCCGAGAAGATAGGCATAGTCTCACTCTTCCGAGTCAAGGAAGCAGCAAGCAAAGTTGTAGCCCACGGTCTAGGCCACAGCAAAGGCTTAAGCCACCACTACAAACCCATCGACCTCATGTACTCCAAACTATTGAGCGCCCCAGCACTTCGCGTTGAAGGCTTCTGCAAAGACTGCAGAGGCAAACTGAAGAAAGACCAAACAAACACATAATCAACCACCTCAAAAGACCTTAAACCATTCATCCCTCCCACGCTACGCGCGCATGATTTAATGTGCAATCTCCACGTTTTTAGCCATTACCACAAGGAAAACCCGCAGTTGCAGAGTGGAGTTTTTCACTGTTTTAAGCCAAAAAAGCATACACACACATCTACAATTAGACAAATTTCTTGAAAGAATAAGCTCTATATATAACATTACAGCAACTTGATGAGGGGACTGTAATGAGCTTGGAGCTGGTGGCTTACATAGCAGTTTTAGCTGTAGTAGCCATCTCAGTCGTCGTCACTCTCTATTTCACCAAATTGAGAAAGAAGAAAGAGAAAGAAAGCGTCCAACCTCCCCGAAAACCAGATCCCGCAGAAAAGTGGCGTCAGCGAATGCAAAAAAGTATCAACATCGAAAGCGCGAAACAAGCGGAAAATGGGCTACGAATTCTAGGCCTAGAGAAAGAAATCCTAAGCAATGCTATACGCCGTCTATACGAAGCCCACGCTGAAGGAGAAATAACAGAGGAAGAACGAGAACAGCTAGCAGAGAGATACAAATCAAGAATTAGAAAAGTAACAGAAGCCATCTCAGAAGACGAATCAATCGTAGCACTCCACGAACTGGAAGCCATGCAAGACGATCTAACCAAACTCTTCAACGAAAAATTCGAAGATTTGAGTAACAAAATCGAAGAATTACGCTTCAAAGTTGGCGTCGAAGTAGAAGAAGCCATCGTTCCCACACCAATAACTATGCCTTCCCAGATGGAGGAACCCACGACACCAGACAAGGGATCCACCCGAAGGACAAAGAAGAGAACTTCACCGAAACCTCAGAAATCCCGAAGGACAGCTGCTGAAGAAAGACTGGAGAAGATAAGATCAGATGTTGAGAAGGTTTTAAATCGTCTTGAACAGATGGAGGCTGAAGCTTAAAGTTGAATTGGCGAGAAGACGCCAAAAAGATGGCAGCAGTAAAAGCAGTCAGCCACATCACAGACGGATTCGTAGTGGGATTAGGAAGCGGAACCACAGTCACCTACGCCCTGCAAGAGATAGCTAAAAGAATAGCTGAAGAAGAACTCCACATCCTCGGCATCCCCACATCCCATCAAACCTACTACTTAGCACTGAAATACCACATCCCCCTGACCACACTAGACTTACATCCCCAACTCAACATGGCAATAGACGGAGCAGATCAAGTAGATAACAGTCTTGACATGATCAAAGGCATGGGAGGAGCCTTAACACGCGAAAAAATAGTAGCCTCCGCATCAAAGAAGAACATAATTGCAATTGACGAAACCAAACTAGCAGAGAAACTGGGAACCAAACAACCAGTCCCAATAGAGGTCACACCCTTCGCCCTACCCACAGTAGATGCAAAACTCCGGAAGCTAGGCTCTAAGCCACTTTTGCGAAAGGCGAAAAGAAAACTTGGACCCGTCATAACAGACAATGGTAACTTCATCCTAGACACCGACTTCGGTCCAATCGACAACCCAAAAAAGTTGAATCAAACCTTAAAGATGATCCCCGGAGTAGTTGAAACTGGACTCTTTATTGAGATAGCTAACATCGTCTATGTAGGCGGAAGAAAGACCGTTCGAAAACTCGAATAATAACTAGTGAAGTGAATCGTCAACTTCCAAAAGCAAGAAAGATGCAACTTCCCTAGCCTTCTCACCTGTCAACGAATTTTGAGCAACCTCCTCAAGATATCTCTTCCACTGTACACCAAGAGCTCTTTTCCACACCTTGAACTTCTCAACCAAGTTTCTGTGAGCTTTGCCGTGTACTTTGCAGTATGACCCCTCTGCTTCTCGCCCACAAATCTTACAGTTCAATAGCCTGTTCCCTCTTCCTCTTCTTAGGGCAATTCGGGTTAATGCAGAATCGCCAAGGCTTCCTTCTCCTCCTAATAAGCGTCACAATCGGTGAACCACAAGAAAGGCAGCTTTTTCGATTTGGCTTTATCAGACCTTGCTGAGGAAGGGGAAAGGAAGTTTTACATATACCTTTGAAGTAACCCGTGCATCCGACGAAACGTTTCCCCGTCTTGCGAGAGTGAAGGATCATAAGCTGACTTTTACACTTTGAACAGGTACCAACAGTGCGTTCCTCCAACATAGATTGTTGCACTGCCATATTCAGCGTCTTCCCCACAGTTCCTTCTCGCCTTCTCAACTCCGCTAATACTGGTTTCAATTGGCTGATAGCTTCTGCCAGAACACTTTCTCTCTCTTCCTCGCCGTCTTGGATACTCCGCATCTTCTCTTCAAGCTCTCGCGTCAATTGGACTGAAACAATGGTGGAAGCATATTTCTCAAGTATCTCCGTTAGACTAAAACCCAGAGTAGTTACCTGGATGTTCTTTGCCGATATGTACTTCCTCTTCTGTAATGTCTGTATAATCTCAGCTCTTGTAGCTTTTGTGCCAATACTCTCTTCTTCCATTCTCTTCAGAAGGCTACCTGAATTATATCGGGGTGGTGGCTTAGTGAAGCATTCATCAAAGGTTACCTTCTTCACCACAACATCTTCGCCTACTCTGACGCTTGGAAGCTCAAACTCATCAAAATGGACATATGGCTTGTAGAACTTCATCCATCCTTCTTTGAGAACTTTGCTGCCTGAAAGGAAGAAAAGGTGATCGTCTAAGTGAATCTCGATTCTTGTCCTCTCTCTTCGAGCGGGATCCCCAAAGAGTGCCAAGAAGCGCTTAACAATTAATTCGAGAAGTTTTCCCTGTGCACGGTTCAGTTTGCGTTTGGGTCTGTTACCTGTAGGGTAGACTGCTGGATGAGCTGGATCGATTTTCTTGCCTTCATGAGGTTTAAGCTCCTCCAACCTAAGCAGTTCTAAACACGGTTTTTCATACTTCGTTTGCTGGGCTAAACTGTGGAGGATAAACCGATAGTTGATTGATGGAGGCAGCTTCTGACTGCTAGTTCGTGGGTAAGAGATTAACGCGTCCAAGTATAGATGTTCAGCGAGGTCAGTTGTTCGTTTTGGACTGAAACCAAACAGACGGTATGCTTCTCTTTGCAGAGCGCCCAAGTCGAAGGGAACTGGAGGACTCTGACTAACGATCCTCCTTTCAACCTTAGATATCTTTCCTGATCTACCTTGACAAGCTTCAACGATTTCCACTGCCTCCGCCTTGCATTCCACGGTTCTCTTCTCGTATTTCGCTTCGTAAACCCTACCGTCAACTTCAACTTCGGCTTTAACAGTCCAGAATGGAGTTGGAACGAAGCACAAAATATCCTCCTCCCTCTGAACCAAGAACCTCAAAGTAGGCCCTTGCACCCTACCAGTACTCAACGACACATACCTGCCACACGTATGTTTCACCGCTCCAGTAAGAGCCCGAGAGAGATTTATGCCATAGAGCCAATCAACCTCATGCCTAGTTCTCCCAGCTTCGATGAGACTGAAATCAAGCATAGGCAAAACATTCTCATAGGCTTCTACAAGATCACTGCTAGTAAGAGTGGAATACTTCATCCTCTTAGCAACTTCAGCCTTTCCACACGCATACTTCAAAATGTTATAGCCGATCAGGTTGCCCTCCACATCGAAGTCACAGGCATCAATGAAAGTGTCTGCTTCAAGCGCCAGCTTAGAGATAGTTTCTATATGAGCCTTGACCTTTCCAGCGCCTTTCTCGACAAGATGTCGAGGAGCCCACGTGAAATCGAAGACGGGATACCGTGTTTTCTTGCCTCCCTGCTGAGTAACCGTGTAAAGATGGCCAATAGCGGATACCACAACAATCTTACGACCACGATCAACCACAAAATATGAAACTCCACCATCTTTGCGAAGTTCAGGTTTGTTCTTCACATCTAAAGCTTCAGCGATACGTCGTGCAGCAGATGGTTTCTCAGCCACAATCAAAGTATAACCCTTCACAGAGTTCCCTCAGTACCACAACACTACAAACTTCGCACTCATACGAGCCCCAGACAGTTGGTGCCCAATGATATGAGAAGACATAAATAGCTTGCTCCATCTTTTGGAAGTTGCTGAGTGGGTTAGAATCTATGCCTCAGAAGGTTTCCTGTCAGGGTTGTGGTCACGTTTTGTACGACGGTCCAGAATTGAAATATCCTGACGAGATTATACAGAAACACGATGGAAAATGCCCCAACTGTGGAAGAAAACTGTCCCTCGTCCCCATAGACGTAGAAGTGAAGCCGAATAAGTAGATGGCAAACAACGTGAAGGGAAATGAGTCAAGAGTCAAAGAAGACGCATCTCCATAAATTCCATAAACAAAGGGGAAAACTAACTTCATTCGCAAATTTTGAGATGCCAGTTTGGTACGAGGGGATAATACCTGAACATCTCGCGGTGAGAGATAGAGTTGGAATCTTTGACGTAACTCACATGGGAAGGGTATTAATCACCGGGAGCGACGGAGAAGCATTCCTCAATTACGTTACAGTAAATGATGTGTCTGCTCTGACTCCTCTGAGCGCTCACTACTCCATCATGTGCAACGAAGAAGGCGGAATAAAAGACGACTTCGTCCTCTCAAAAATAGAAAAAGACAGATTCTTCATGGTATACAACGCATCCAACCGAGCTAAAAACTATTCATGGCTGAAAGAGCATGCGACTCAATTCAACGTAAAAATTGTAGACATCTCAGACCACGTGGCGATGTTTGCAGTCCAAGGTCCTAAAGCCCAAGAAACCCTCCAAAAAGTAACTTCAACAGACCTTAGTGAAGTAAAACGATTCAAATGCACCTGGACAGAACTAGCAGGCTTCAAAACCTTCCTGTCAAGAACCGGCTACACAGGAGAAGACGGATTCGAAGTATTCATCTGGGACACCCCCACTTCCAAGCCTGAAAAAGCAGTAGACGCTTGGAACGCAATATTGCAGGCAGGAAAACAGTTTGATATTGCCCCCTGCGGATTAGGTGCAAGGGACACCTTGAGGCTGGAAGCAGGCATGTGCCTCTACGGCAACGAACTCGACGAAGAAACTACACCCTTAGAAGCAAGAATAAGCTTCGCTGTGAAACTCCAAAAAGAAAACTTCATAGGAAAAGAAGCTTTACTCAAACAGAAAGATAAAGGAGTAAAGAGAAAACGAGTTAGTCTCAAGATGCTTGACCGTGGAATCCCACGTCAAAACCATAAAGTCTACAAAGACGGAAAGGAGACAGGAGAAATAACAAGTGGAACCTTCTCTCCACTGCTAAAACGCGGCATAGCCATGGCCCTCGTTCAAAGCGACCACGCAAAACGAGGAGAGGAGGTCATTGTGAAGATAAGAAACCAAGAAGTAAACGCTCAGATCGTAAAGTCACCCTTTTATGCCACCAACCTCTATGGTTACGCTAGAAAAAGCTGATATGGATTGTTTTTGCAGACCGCAAGGGAAATAAAAGAGTTACATCAATTTGTTTGAAAGCAGGGAGATATCATATTGGATCCTAGAAGTTGGATAACAAAGGACAAACTAGTAACTACTCTTCAGAACGTGTCAAAACTGAGGATTCCAGTCTCTCGCTCCACTCTGCTAACAGTTTCAGCATTAACAATTATCTTCTTCGTCGCCTTCTCGATAAGGCTTTTACCTCTTCGTTGGGGACTCGAACTCTCAGAGTTCGACCCATACTTCCAATTCCGCTTTACCGAAAAAATCGTAGATGACGGATATTTTGACTGGACGAGTTGGTATGATACTCAACGTTGGTACCCATCAGGATACACCGTTAACATAGGTCGTATGGCTTTCCCAGGTCTTCCATTGACAGCTGCAACCCTCTTCAACATCCTTTCCGCCTTAGGAGTTCCGATCTCTCTTTATCATCTCTGCGTAATATTTCCTGCCATCTTCGGGGCTTTAGCATGTGTAATGGCATTCTTCTTCGGAAACGATATCGGCGGCAAAACGGTAGGTTTACTTTCAGCCTTCTTTCTCGCACTAAACTCGTCACACATAACCAGAACTGCTGCAGGATTCTTCGACGACGAAACCGTTGGAATAGGCGCCATCCTACTCTTCGCCTTCTTATTTCTCAGAGCATTAGATAGTGAACGCCCACAAAAACATTCTATCATCTACGCCATTACAGCTGGATTAGCTCTGGGCTACATCACAGCCTCGTGGGGAGCAGCACTGTACCCAATTGCAATGGCCACCGTATTCGTTTTTGTACTAGTCTTACTGAGACGTTATTCACGCCGTCTACTTGTCTCCTACAGTGTAACGTTTGGCTTGGGCTTGTTCATAGCCATCAACATTCCGAAACTCTCCCTCAAATATCTGACTTCTCAAGCAATCCTACCTGTCTTAGGAGTCTTTGGTTTATTGTGCCTCTACGAGATAGTAAACGCTATGAACTCAAGAAAGTGGAAGCTCGTTTCTGTGACGGTTTTCTTCGGAGTACTGATAGGAGGGTTGGTGGTTCTCTCATATTTTGGATATATGGGCTCAATTGCTGGCAAGTTCGTGCGCGTTGTAGATCCGTTGCAACGGGAGGCCTCCCAGATATATATGTCCGTTCAAGAACATAGAGTGACGGCGTGGGGTTCAATCTATTACGACTACGGAGTCGGCGTTATCTTCTTCGCGTTAGGCTTATTCTTTGCGATAGGGAATCTCACAAATCGTAACATTTACACGATAATCTTCGGTTTGACAGCTTTGTATTTCGCATCTTCCATGGTTAGGTTGACTATATTACTGGCACCAGTCTTCGGGATTTTGATGGCTATTGGAATAGCCAATTTGCTGAGGCCCTTCGTAGCCATTCTAAAGCAGACGCCAAGAATTGCTTTGGGAAAGAAGCGTATTACAAGACCTGTTGGGAAGGAGTTCAGTGGAGGAGTCCTGATTCTTGTGTTCCTTCTTCTAACTTCAACCTACGCCTTCCCTAGAGCAAGAATGTATGAACACGCGGATATGCCGATGACTATTGTTGCTGCAAGCATGCCTTTTAAAGCAGATGTGGGCGTATGGATTGATGCTCTCGGGTGGATGCAGAACACGTTCCCAGAAGGAAACGCGATAATATGCAGTTGGTGGGATTATGGTTACTGGATAACTGTTCGTGGAAACCAAACATCCCTCGCTGATAACGCCACGTTCAACACCACCCAAATCGCGCTCATAGGAAAGATTTTCATGTCCAATGAAACTGAAGCAATAAAGATTCTGCAAGAACAGTTTACAGGCCCTAGGGGGCCTCCAACTCACATCTTAGCCTTCTTCACCTTCTACACTGACGGCGTGGATAGAGGTTACGGAGATGAAGGAAAGTGGTATTGGATGGCCAGAATCGGTAGCTCAGACAACAAAACCACCTCAACCTACGGAGAGTTCTTCACTGAATACGGAAATGGAACAAATTCTTTTGGAAGCCAAAATCAAACTGAGGATCAGCGCGCCTACTTCAAATGGAACGAGCAGGGAAGACAGCTAGTTCTCTACAAGATGATGGCTGCCGCGAAGGCGGATAGAAGCGCTTCTGGAGCATATTGGCCTCAAGACTCCGGAGCGAGTGATGATGGAGAACTCGTCTACTTCAAGAACCCTAAATTCTTCGCAATTAACGTGGGGAATAACCTCATTGGCTCAGTGGCCATGTTCGAGATAGACTATTCGCAACTTGGAACTTGATACAGTAGGCGATTGAAGCCTTGTTTCCAAAAGCCGTAGACCAGCACAAACCAAGCAAACCTCTAATCCCCAACGGACTCGGCGTGATCTACGTACTTGGCAGCGCCATCTACCTATTCTTACTCCACTACTCTAACTATCCGGCAGCGCTACCTTTAGCGGGTTGCATTCTGTTTGGGGGATTCATGGGTCTACTCGATGACTGGATGGACCTCAGATGGCGTTTCAAAGCCTTCCTACCCCTATTTGCATCAATACCTCTGGCGGTGCAGAGGGAAGCTCTGGGTCCAGAAGCCACAAAGATGGCGACGTACATCTTCGGCAGGATCGATTTCGGCCCCCTCTTCTACATCATAGTAATACCACTAATAGTGACTGTAACGACGAATGTAGTGAATCAGCTGGGAGGATTGAACGGCTTAGAAACAATCTGTCCCTCAATCATCATGATCGGATTGATGGCCACATCTCCCGAGAAGAATACACTGCTACTTCTACCCCTAATGATCTACTTAATCCTCACAGTCTTCAACTTCTCGGGTAAAATCTTTGTTGGTAACACAGGCTCCTTCGCCATAGGAATAACCCTTGCCTCGTACGCCATCATCGCTAACAATGAACAGACATTGCTGATTTCCATCTTACCCTTCATTTTCAACTCATCCTTAATTCTCTTGAA
>DAOWHM010000028.1 GCA_030641425.1 Candidatus Bathyarchaeota archaeon
ATTGTTCCAACAGCCATCGGCATCTCCAGTGATCCTACTAAGTCTCCATCACGATTCTTCTCCCAATGAGACAAGACTGTATATCGTCCTGTGCGAGCTGCATAGGCGTGGGCACCCGCCTCTATGGCGCGATGGTCGTTGCACGTGGCTAATACAACTGCAACCACTCCGTTAAGTATGCCTTTGTTGTGTGTTGCTGCTCGATAGGGGTCAGCAGCTGCGAAGTAGTATGCTTGAACTATGCCATCGACAACTTCTTCGCCTCCCACAGATTCCTTGGGAATCGTCACATAAGCTCTCACTAGTCGTCGTGTGGCTAGATTGCTAATAATGCGCAGACAAACTCGTCCTCCAGTTATGCGCTCAACCATAGGCGCTACTGCCTCTGCCATGGTGTTAACAGCGTTGGCACCCATAGCGTCTCTGCAATCAACGTAGAGTTCGGTTATAAGCATAGGTCCTTTTGGGGTGTTTATGACTTTTGCATCTAGATCCTTAGCTCCGCCTCCTACTGAAATCAGAACTGGGTCTTGTTCGTTAGCCTTCTTCAATATGTTTTCTTTATTTGAGTAGATAGCCATCTGAGCTCGGTATGGATCCTTTACATCCACTGCCTGAATTTGCCCTATCATTATAGGCATTGTACTACTAGTGTGAAAGCCACCACCTTCGCGTGCCATCTTTGCAGCGTAGCTTGCTGCTGCCACAACCGAAGGCTCCTCTATAGCCATTGGGATAAGGTAGTCACGCCTGTTAATGAAGAAATTAACTGCTATTCCCAGCGGCACTGGGAAAACTCCAACAACATTTTCAATCATACGATCAGCAATGTCAACGGGCAAAGCGCCTGTGCTTCTGAGCATACCTACTTCTTCATCAGTCAGATTCGCGTAGCCACGGACAATTTGAAGCCTTTCTTCTACTGAAATCTTGTAGAAGCCTGTAAGCGCTGAAGTTCTACTCATATCAGAACCTCCTGAACTACTACAACACCATGCAAATAAGAGTTTAACGCAGAAAGAACTCGCACATCATTCTATAGGTGTTGACTCAAACTTTTAGTGTGGACATCTTGGTTGTCGTCTCAGTTGACAGTGCTTATGGAACACGAAAAGATGAAAGACAGCACATCCAAATAGTGAATCAACGAAGGCGAAGAAATCGACGTATTCGATGTTGTGAAAATGCATCAATGCATACATCAAAGTTCGCGGTGTTTAGGAGACCTCAAAGCTGGGTTTAATCATCACTAATCAGTTTCGCTGCCACATCATTGGTCCAAGTTATTTAAAGAAACGCCGGTTTAAAACGGTTGTTAAATATCTCCACGAACAATCTGTGAATACGAATACTAAATCCCGTTCGGGATTCAATTAATTGAAGCTATAAAATATGATGTTTTTCCGAGTCTATTCGGATGGTTTCTGAAGTTAGGGTAAAGCATTTAAACTGCCCTTCTCCTTCACTAGAAGGCGGTTCGAGTCATGGGCAAGCGAATTAGAGTGCAGAGACGCGGTCGTGGAGGACCAACTTACCGAGCTTCCACCCACAAACGTATAGCACCAGTCAAGTATCCTCCGGTAGGAAAGGAAGTTCCTAGCATTGTTGAAGGTGCGGTGGAAAGCCTTCTTCACGAGCCTGGTCGAGGAGCACCTCTTGCCAGAATAAAACTCGAAACGAATCAAAATTACATCTTTGTCGCCCCAGAAGGAGCATATGAAGGACAGAGAATTCAGATTGGAAGCCAAGCATCTATAAATGTTGGCAATGTTCTGCCCTTAGACAACATACCAGAAGGAGTTATGGTCTGCGGGATTGAGCTTTCACCTGGTGATGGAGGAAAGATTGCGCGGTCTTCTGGAGCCTTCGCAACCGTTGTCGCCCACACTCCTCAAGGAACCATGATTGAGTTCCCCTCAGGAAAAACCAAATATGTGAGCAATCTATGCCGAGCTACCATAGGAATTGTGTCAGGAGCTGGACGACTTGAAAAACCATTTCTAAAAGCTGGCAAAAAATACCACCAGAAAAAAGCGAAAGGACATAAGTATCCTCGCACAAGAGGCCGCGCCATGGTTGCAGCTTCTCATCCCTATGGAAGCAGCAAAAAAGGTGGTCGAAAGGTAACTACAGTCGCGCGTGGCGCACCTCCAGGCAAGAAGGTAGGCTTGATTGCAGCCAGAAGTGCAGGAAGGAAAAAAAGGAGACGGTAGCCTTCTGGAGAAAGGTTAATAACCCATTTGATTAGGATTTAGCTGAGTGTAGATAGAAATGCCGAAGGAGTTTACATATCGCGGATACAATTTTGAACAGCTTCAAAACTTGTCCATGGACGAGTTTATTCTTTTGCTGCCATCTCGACATCGTAGAAGCCTACAGCGAGGACTAAAAAGGAACCAGAGAATCCTTTTGGAGAAAGTGAGGGCCGCAAAAGCCGCGTTGGACAAAGGACAGAGTGTGATAGTTAAGTCGCACGCTAGGGATATGGTTATTATCCCTGAGATGGCGGGAGTAACCATCTTGCTTCACAACGGAAAGGAGTTCGCAACTGTTGAGATTAAACCACAGATGATTGGACATTATCTTGGAGAATACGCGATAACTAACAGACCTGTGAAGCATGGTCAACCGGGTATTGGAGCTTCAAGGTCATCAATGTATGTGCCGCTGAAATAGAACTGTCGCTTCACTTAAGCTCTGTATGTAGGTTCAGTTCTCTTCTTCCCGATGCCTTTCAAGGGTACTTTAGGAAGTGGAACAGGCGGTGGAATATTTATAGTTCGGGATATGAGAACAGATTCTAGGAAGACAACGTTAGAAATTGTCTGTACAATTAGCGGTGATGGCACCTTCTTCTTTCGATAGGAATCAAGTATTTCTTTAAGCTCTTCTTCTTTCGCTGTAACGTGTGCCTTGCCTTTTACGCTGATTTGAGCCACTGATGGATTATAGCTTATTGTAAAAACGAAAGGAACTTCCAGCAAGTTGTCATCTGACATGTCTATGCTTACTAGATTTAGATTCGTAGAGATCTTGACTGGAGGTAGAGGTCGCCTTATATCCAAGAAGCGTTCAGCGGAGATATTGTTTATGAAAACGTGAACTCGCATCTTCTTTTTTGAGTAGGCCAGTTTCTTTGACCTCTTAGCTACGGGTTTTGCTTGTATCGCGTGAAGCCACAGTGACCACATGTGAAACGGTTACCATGATCTGCCATGAAGTACCCTGGACCACACCGCTCACAGAATGGTCGTTGACGTGTTATGGTTTCATTGTCAATCTTGTAGTAACTGAAGACGCCCTTCTCTTTTTTAATTCTTTTTTTGGGTTTTTCTCTTTGTTCTTCGGGCTCCTCAACAGTTCCTTCAGCGTCAGGAGCCTGCGTTTCAGACTCATCTGATTCTTTGAACATCTACTATTCCGTCCCTTCTTCTTTCTCCTTAGGCGCTTCTGGTTTCTCCTCTTTCTCCTTAGGCGCTTCTGGTTTCTCCTCTTTCTCGGTGTCTATTTTGTTTGCTCCTTCTTTCATCTGTTCCTCTTTAGCAGGTTCTTCTGACTTCTCTTTCTCAGGCTCTGCTGGTGGAGAGTTTCGTGCGATGATGTGTTCTCGCTCGACAAGTTTTGCTTGTTCAGCTGATTCGTAGATGTTAGCTTGACCTTGGGCTAGGGTTGTGCCGGTTTTGGTCTCAAATTTCTCAACAAATAAAAGGTCAGGTTTTACCTTGAGTCTATCTGCAAGTTTCTCTTTTAATTCTAGACGCGAGGAGGTTCGTCCTTCTTCCGAGTGATCGAGTTCAAAATCTACTTCTTTCCTCCTTAGTAGAGGGTTAGATTTCTCCGATTTAATTTTTATCTTCAATTCTACACTTCTTCCGTTGGTAAGGAGTACGGCACGAAAAGAGGCGTTTTTCCCCTTATAAAGTTTCATCATAATAATAGGGGTTCTTCATCATTAACCTCTTGGAGGCTGTGAGATGTTTTTCATCGCATTGACGATCTTTCGGACTTTCTGCTTCATTGCTTCTGTTGCTTCAATGACTACGACACCTTCATGAGGTTGACCGTAGACAACCAGCGATCCTTCTGGTGCACTAATAATTGCTGGTAACGTCAGCAGGTCCTCTTCTCCATCTACCACGATTTTTGTACTTCGAGAGCTCTTCATTGCCTTCATTATTGCCTTCCAAGCTTGATCTGTGATCGTTCCGGGAGGATTCTTGACAGTCATTATTCGATCTGCTGTAGCGGAGATTGGACAAATCGTTTTTCTCATTATTCTGTTGTCGACTATCAGAAGGTCGGGTTGTAGAGAATTACAGGTTAAGTCTTCGGAGACTTTATCTCCCACAGTTACTATTTTTGGAGGTTTCTCTTTTCTGATAAGAGTTTTTATTTGCTCTACTATGTCTTGGGTGGATCCTTGGAGTACTATTCCAAGAGGTCTCTTCAGTTCCCTTCGAAGTTGAGGGGTGAGATAACGAATGCAGATCACCTATTTGTTGCCAGAAATCTTGCTAGAGATCTATCATAGGTTCGTTCTATTTCTGGCGGAAATAAACATCCTGGCAGTTCGTTTCTTCCTCTGTGGAAACGAATGCATTCGCAACATCTGCCTTTCCTGTCACATGACAAGTAGGTGCAGCCACAGTCCTTAAGATTTTTCTCTAGATTAGAACAGCCTTCTTCCTTGCTCAAAAAAAATCCCTCTTTTGCCCTTATTCGATTTTTAGTCCAACGAATCTTTAGCGTACACGCAGTGCATATCGACCTTTTTCATCGATTTTCATTACTTTCGCTATCTCAGATTCCCCAGGATCGAGGATGACGACAAGACCACTGAAGTCATCACTCAAAGACGCATTTTTGCACCTTGGACATGTAGCGCCTATTGTGAGCTTATGGCATTCTCTGCATGCTTTCTCAGTCATTGCGGGGCTTCTCCTGCCCTTTGCCTTTCTGCTTCAATTTTTCTTCAATTTTTTTCTCTATCTTTTTCACTTCTTCTTTCAACCATTCAAGTTTGCCGAGAAAAGGTTGCCTCGCGGTCATTCCAATCTTACCAGATCCTCCGCCACTAGGCAGTGAAACTGCAGTTATCCGGGCTCTGACCCGGTCTCCCGACGAGAGTCTTCTTCTTGTCTCTTTGCCCATGAGTACACCTTGCTTCTCGTCATAGGAGATAAAATCGTCCATCATTTGGGACACGTGCAGTAGGGCGTCAATTGGTCCAACTCTTATGAACGCGCCAAAGTCTGCGGTTTCCACGACTTCGCCCTCAATGATCTCTTGGATTTTCGGATAGAAAGTTAAGATAGAAAAGGTGACTTTGTGATAAGTAGCACCGTCGCCTGGAATAATTTTTCCTGTTGGGTTGACTTTGATGTCAGTTACAGCCATCACATACCCAAGTTTATCATCTACCATTCCTGCATATTTCATCCTTAACTGTTCGTGACCTGCCTCGGTGATCGGGTCACCAAACTTGTTTGGGGGTATTCGAATTGTGTCTTCAAGAACCAGAAGTTTAAACATTCTGTTATTTCCTCTGCCTTCAATAGGCTTGTGTCTTACATAAGACCTTATATGGATTTTAAAAAGCTTTTGAAACGTTCCGGATTCTAGTTACCAAGGCTATCAATCAATTACTCACATCCATGTGTTTCCTTCTATGGCCAAGTGTGATTTTTGTCTTAGATAGACAACTGGCACGTTCTCTCTTCGTAGTCTTCTCTTTAGGACTCTGTCGTTGGTTGCAACGCACCATTTCTCTTTTGAGGCTACTCTGAGGATCACATCGTCATATGATTCCTTAGGGTCCTTTTCTACAGCTATCTCACTGCATCTCGAAGCAAGCTTCAGGGCGAAGGCTGCTTGTCTTTGCAGTTTCTGTGATTTAGTTTGGGATACTCTATGTAATTCTGTGAGAGTTGGAGAGAGCAAAATTGGTTCAAAACTTTGGTTTAAAACCTTTCCAAGCTCTTGAAAGATATCTATTGAAAATTTAGATGGAATAAAAAGAAAATTCGAATCTAATATGACTTTTAACGGTTTATCCCTTGGCAAAACTTTGCCATCCCCTTTGTGCGTCCGAAGAGGTTTGAACCTCAGCCCTCTCTGACTATTTCACTATGCCGTAGCCTATGAGTCGCCATCTACCGGAAATTTTTCTACTCAAAGCGGCTCTCATTCCTTTTTCGACACATACTGGACGGCTGAGTTTTATGGTTGCTTCATCTTTTTTTGTTGAGGTAACAGGCCCTGTGGTTATAGTGGTACCCACATCTAAGAGAAGGCTTTCGTTAGGTCGTATAGAATCTATGGCAACCAGTTCCTTGGTTCCGACTGCGCGTTCGAAGAAGTGGGTTTCTATTTGGAGTTCGAAAATCGTTTGAGGAAGTTTTCCAGGGAGCCCGACTAGGTTGCCGGTTAGACTATCTGCCCTTGTCAGGGACGGGTCAAGCTGCGTTCCTATCCCAACTAGTCCTCCACAATGTACTTCGTCGAAATCTTTTCCGCCAGCTCTTAGACCGATGATCTCAGTGAACAGAGGTTCATATTTTCCTTGACCTTGCTTCTCCTTTCCTACGCCTGGACGGATTTCTACTTCGTCACCCAGTTTGAATTTACCTTGAATTATGCTACCCCCCATGACGCCACCTGAAAGATCTTCGATGGTCGTTCCAGGTTTGTTGATGTCGAAGGATCGAACGATATACATCAAAGGTGGCTTTGTCCTGTCACGAGAAGGAGTAGGCAAGTGCTCTTCCATTGCTTGAATTAGGGCGTCGATGTTAGCTGCATGTTGAGCTGAAATTGGGATGATTGGAGCGTCCTCCGCAACGGTGCCTTTGACGAATTCATTGATCTCACGATAACTCTCGAAAACCCTCTTCTCATCAACGATGTCGATCTTGTTTTGGGCGATGACGATTTTATCTATACCAACAACTTCTATCGCTGCCAGATGCTCTCGAGTTTGAGGCTGTGGACAACGTTCATCTGCAGCTATCACTAGAATAGCACCATCCATAACTGCAGCGCCTGAAAGCATCGTTGCCATGAGAGCTTCATGTCCAGGAGCATCTACAAAACTTACTACTCGCTGCAACTCACAATTATTACTGCACACTGGGCATTTGGATTCCGTTGAATAGCACTCGGGTGCATCACAATTGGGACACTTGTAAATCATTGCATCTGCATACCCAAGTTTGATTGTTATGCCCCGTCTTAGCTCTTCACTGTGTTTGGCAGCCCAAACCCCAGATAAAGCTTGAACAAGCGTTGTCTTTCCGTGGTCAACATGACCAATCGTACCAATGTTGACTTCGGGTTGAATGGGCAGAGTTGAATTTTCCTCAAGCATTTTTATTCTTATCCGTAGTTACGGTGTAGGAAATTAGAGCTCTTTGCTAAAAAGGCTTCTGCGCTATTTAGGTTTTAAGACTATGTCTTTCCAGGTGCAGGTTGGATTTCTTGAGTTGGCAGGTTTGATTTTTCTACTTTGTCGACCTTGGGTTCTTCCTTCTCACTCTTTGATTCCTCAGCTTCCTTAGGTTTTTCAGCCGCTTCGCCGCTTTTCTTCTCTTTCTTTTGGGTCTCAGATTTCTCTGGTTTCTTTGGCTTCTTAGGTTTCTCAACTATCTTCATGTTGATCTGCGTTATTTCCTCAGTGATTACGTTGCCTCGCAGGGTTCTTCTTTTACGTTCGCCCTTTTCAGTTGAATGGAATCCGACTCCGCCGGTAAGTATTACACGTGTCTTTACTCCACCATGGATATCGGGTCGCATTGGAAACCCATCTTTATCTGAACCACCTGCAATTTTGATCTTGTGTCCTCCCAGTCCAATGGTAGCTCCATCTATTGTTTCGCCAAGTTTTCTTCCTATAAGGGGTACGGCTTTAGGACCTTCAACTTCGACTGTTTGTGACTTTCCTGTTTCCGGATCTGAAAGGACTATTTTGAACTTGGCCATATAGAGACTCCATAAAGGTATTGAATATGGATTGTGTAACGTGTTCTTAAAGCTTCCTTTTTGACATTAGGAAAGTTTATCGATATAGTCTCACTCTTCAGTTGCACATTCACTCAATAGTTAGTTCCTTCGAATGCATGTATAAATTCCAAAGTATGCTATGTTTGTTTCAAGATTTATTTTGCAGATTCAAAACAATTCAGAGTTTTCCCAAAGTTGAGGAGTTTATTTCACTCAGCAAAGTTAATAGGAGACATTATTTACAACCATGTAAGTTCACGACAACAAAGGAAGCCTCAATCATGCCGAAATTTAAACAAACTGCGGAAATCCTCAAACTTATGCACAAAAAAGAGAATATTCGAGATATTGGAATCATTGCTCACATCGATCATGGGAAGACTACGATGACAGATAGTCTTCTTACAGAGGCAGGTCTTCTCAGCCCTAAGTATGCAGGTAAAGCCCGGCTTCTAGATTACTTGGAGGAGGAACAGAAAAGGGGAATCACCATAAAGACAGCAAACATCAGTCTTCTCCACGTAGAGAAGGAAACGTCATATCTTATCAACCTCGTCGATACGCCTGGACACGTGGATTTCACTGGGAAGGTCACGCGAGCTCTAAGAGCGATTGATGGGGCGGTCGTTGTGGTTGATGCTGTTGAAGAAGTGATGGTTCAAACAGAAACAGTTACTCGTCAGGCTCTTAATGAACGTGTGAGACCCGTATTATTCATCAACAAAGTTGACCGTCTAATTAAGGAGCTGAGACTAGGTCCCCAAGAAATTCAAGAGAAACTAGCGCGTATAATACGGGATTTTAACAATTTAATCGCGTTGTATGGTGAACCTGAGCAGAAAGAAAAATGGCAGGTGGAAGCGGGGAATGGCAGTGTAGCCTTCGGGTCAGCTTTGCATCGGTGGGGGTTCACTGTTGATATTGCCAAGGAGAAGGGTTTGAGATTCAACGAGATAATTGAGGCTTACAAGAATGATAAAGTGGAAGACTTAATGGAGCAGTTACCTCTTCATAAGGCCATTCTTGCGATGGTTGTAGATCATCTGCCAAATCCCGTTGATGCTCAAAAGTATAGAATTCCGAAGGTGTGGAAAGGTGATGTTGACTCCGAGATTGGGAGAGCTATGCTTAGTGCTGATCCTAAGGGTCCAATAGTAATCTGTATAACATTGACGCAGATGGATCCTCATGCTGGACTTGTAGCTACCGGACGTCTCTTTTCTGGAGTTGTGAAGGAAGGAGCGCGGGTTTACCTTGTGGGGGCTAAGCAGGAGTATCGTATTCAACAAGTTTCAATGTACATGGGCGCCTTCAGAGAGGGTGTAGATCAGATAGATGCTGGGAATATAGCGGCACTCCTAGGTCTTGATAAAGCAAGGGCAGGCGAAACCCTCGTGAGTGTTAGTCACAAAGATGCCATGATTCCTTTCGAACGCATAAAATACGTATCTGAACCTGTCATCACAATCGCTATCGAACCGAAACATCCTAGAGATCTGCCACGTTTGATCGACGTAATGGGTCGCTTGGCAATTGAAGACCCTAACCTTGTTACGAGCATCAACAAAGAAACTGGCGAATACTTGCTTAGCGGTATGGGTGAACTACACTTGGAAATCGCAGTCAAGTTCCTCAAGGAATATGCCGGTGGAGGACTTGAGATAATCACCTCAAAGCCACTTGTGGTTTACCGAGAGTCAACTCTGACGCAAGGTGTAGTGGCTATGGCCAAAAGCCCCAACAAACACAGTAAATTCTGGATACAAGTAGAACCTCTCGAAGAAAAAATCATCCAGATGATAGAGAAAGGTGACCTAGCAGAAGAGATGGGGAGAAAGAGGTTGGGACCCATATTGAAAGAAGCAGGATGGCCTACAAATCACGCAAGAAACGTTTGGACACTAGAAGAGCATAGAAATATCTTGGTTGATTTGACGAAGGGAGTACAATATCTCCGTGAAGTCCGAGATATGGTGATTGCCGGTTTCAGATGGGCATGCAGTAATGGTCCTCTCTGCGAAGAACCAATGCGTGGATTAAAGGTTACACTCACTGATGCCTCATTACATGAAGACCCTGTTCACAGAGGACCAGCGCAGATAATGCCAGCCACACGACGAGGGATCCTAGGATCTTTCTTATCTTCAAACCCCATCATCCTTGAACCCGTCTACAAGATCGGTGTATCAGCATCCACGCAGTGGATAGGAGAAGTTGCCGGTTTGATTACAAGAAAGAGAGGGCGCATCATATCTTCAGAGCAGAAAGGTCCTTTGACAATTGTTACAGGTTACATACCGGTGGCTGAAACTTTCGGACTATCAGCAGAGATGCGATCAGCGACTTCAGGACATGCGTTCTGGCAGACAGCCTTTGACCACTGGGAAAAAGCACCTGAAAGCGTCGCCGCAGAGGTTATCCAAGCGACTAGAGAAAGAAGAGGTCTATCTCCGGACATACCAGGCATAAGCAGATTCATTGACAAAGCATGAAGAAAACGAGAAGCAATATTTCCCAATCTCTTCTTTCACACAGCAAAAAACTCTGAAGCGCACAAATACCCTAAGAAAGGGTATGAGTGATTCCCCTCTTAAGGGGATGCACACTTTTCGCGCTATGCGCTTACTACCACAACATAGATTAAAACAATATTAAACTTATGAAGTGAGAATACACATTCAGACTCAAGTTGGAGCTATTACTTTTAAATTTGGGAACTGACATTTCTCCTTTGACCGGTGATTAGAACTTTGAGTTTTGCCGTAGAAGCAGATGGACTTGTAAAGGTTTTTGGTAACATTCGAGCATTAGATGGTTTAAGCTTCAATATCAAGTCTGGCGAGATTTTTGGGATCATTGGACCTAATGGAGCAGGGAAGACGACAGCCCTCAGAATTATAGCCACATTGATCTTGCCGACCTCTGGGTCTGCCACTGTTTTTGGTCGCTCTGTGACTGCAGATGCGTCAGAAGTTCGCCGACTGATAACTTATCTTCCGGAGGAAGCTGGAGCTTACAAGAATCTTTCAGGAATTGAATATCTCAAATTCATGGGGAAATTCAACGTAAAAATTAAGGGAAAACTTGAAGAGGTCATCGAAGACGCAGGAGATATCTCCGGTTTAGGTGAGCGTTTACATGACAAAGTGAAAACGTATAGTAAAGGTATGAAGCGGAGGCTCCTTGTAGCTAGAGCTCTCATGACAAAGCCGAAGTTGGCGATTCTGGATGAACCAACGAGTGGCTTAGATGTTCTACATTCTGTTCACGTAAGGAAGATCATCAAGAATTATGTGGAAAAGCATGGTGTTACTGTTTTGCTTTCCAGTCATAATATGTTGGAAGTGGAATTTCTATGTGGAAGGGTAGCTTTGATTAATCGGGGGAAAATGGTGGCAGAAGGTTCCCCTGAGAACTTGAAACTAGAGAGCAAGGCTGCAAATCTGGAAGAAGTTTTCGCGAAGGTGGTAGGTTTTGTTTAGGGATTTAAGGAACATTGTGTCCAAGGAACTGAAAGAGCTGCTTCGAGACCCAAAGATTCTCATCGGTATGATTGTCGTTCCCCTAGTTATGTTTCCCATAATAGGGTTAGTTATTAGAGGATCAATGGAATCAACTCAGCAACGCCTACAAAGACTCGAAGTAGGCCTCCTCAACTTTGACAAAGGCTCTATTGCTGAAGATTTGACTGAATTCCTAAGCACGTACATTATTGTGAAGGCCATCAATGCTTCGAGTGTGGAAGAAGCCGGTGAGATCATGCAATCCGAGACAAATGCAACAGATCTTATAGTGATTCCGTCAGGGTTCTCGGAGAATGTTTCAGTGGAAGCAGAAGCTTTCATCGATGTATATAGTATCTTCTCAGGTACCGGAGGATTCGCTGAAACTGCCAGCTCATCTGCTGTAGCAGGATACCTAGAGTATTACAAACGCCAGCGTGCGCCTGACCCATTTCAGACTGTATCCAAATCGATAATTAAAGGAAAACCAACGGATGTTCCCCCCAGTATGCTCTTTACCATAATGTACTCTCAAGTCTTTGCTTTGCCTGTGACAATTAGCGTCTTGCTAATTTTTTCGATGCAGATTGCTGCAACCTCGGTCGCTTCAGAGAAAGAAGAGAAAACTTTGGAAACTTTACTCAGTTTGCCGATAAGCAGGTTCACTATTCTGTCTGGAAAGCTTATTGGATCAATAATAGTGGCTGCTGTAGGAGCTGTGGCCATCATTGTAGGGCTCAACTATTACATGGGGTCCTTCATGTTGATGGGTGACATTGTGGGTTCCGTAGATCTTGCAGCTGTGGGGCTCGCTCCAACTCTTGTGGGCTACCTGGTCTTAGGTGCATCTGTTTTCATGGCTCTGCTGTCAGCTCTAGCGTTGGCGATAATCATTTCAGCTTTTGCTGATGATGTTAGAGGAGCCCAGTCGATTGTAGGCTACCTTTACACTGTGATAATGCTTCCAATGCTCGTTATCATGTTCGCTGACTTCAACTCTCTACCTTTGGCAGCCAAAATAGTGTTACTCGCTATTCCTTACACTCATCCGATGTTAGCAGCTCAAGCGAGTCTCACAGGCGATTACCTTACCGCAATTCTCGGAGTAGGCTATCTAATCCTCTTCACGATCGCCTTACTTTACATCGCTGCAAAACTTTTCTCCACAGAGAAAATTTTAACGGTTAAGTTGAAGTTGAGAGGTCTAAGACTAAGAAGGAAAACTCGCTCTCCACGTGAGGTTTAAGAAGGACCTTTCTCAATTCTCTTCTGGGGTTGGTGAGCTGGCGGACAGCTCCGAGCTTTCGAAGCTTGAGGAAACTCCGTCCACCATGTAGAACTGCATCATCCGTAAGGATGAAAGGCGAGAGCTTTGGCAACAGAACAGAAACGAAACGTCCATCCACGCAGTTGACGATGATGCATGATAAGTTGTTGAAGGATGCTGGATGCGAAACGGTGAAACGGCTGTCCTGCAGGGTGTAAGGGCAAATAGGCGCCCATGAAGAACTGCAAGAGGCGCGGGTAGCCCGAATAGCTGAATGCTGTCTATGAACAGAAGGCGGGTTACGTCCAGCACACCATGCCCCAGCAACTGAATGCCGTCTATCAAAACGGAAAAATCGTTAAAATCCTCTGGGAAATGAAGAAGAACGGCAAAGCAAACGCAACAATCAAAAACGTAGGCAAAGCACTACGAGTCTTAGACCGCAGTTGCAATTTAGACAAACCCGAAACAGTAAGAACATTCATAGCAACTCTCGACCGCAAGAACGGATACAAAAGACAACTATGCTACTCCTACAACGTTTATGTAAAAATTCACGGCTTGCAGTGGACAAAACCAATATACTATCAAATCGCAAAAATGCCCAAAATCCCAACAGAAGCAAAAATTAATTGCATTATAGCAAACGCATCTAAAAAACTTGCAACAGCCATACCCATGTCAAAAGACACAGGACTCAGACCAATAGAACTAATGAACCTCAAGCTAAAAGACTTAGACTTTCAAAAAGGAGCAGTATATCCCGAAACTGCAAAACACGGTAGCCCAAGAGTACTAAAACTCAAGAACAGCACGTTAAACATGCTAAACAAATACCTCGCAGACCGCAACATCGGACTTAATGATAAAATATTCGGTTGGTGGAACAGCGATATTTACGGCAACAGATTTAGAAAGACTCGAAACAGAGTAGCCAAGAAAATGTCCGACATATCAATAAAAACCATTAGACTTTACGACTTACGACACCTCTTCGCAACAATGACATACCACAGAACAAAAGACATTCTATTCGTCAAACAACAAATGGGGCACAAAAAAATCGAAACAACCCTAATCTATACACAACTACTCCAATTCGACAAAGACGACAACTACACATGCAAAATAGCCCAGAACGCAGAACAAGCCACAGAACTAATAGAAAACGGATTCGAGTATGTCACAACAACACCAGACGAACTAATGCTATTCCGAAAACGCAAATAAACAACCCCTCTTTTTTCTGCATCAGCAAGTCATTCTTTCTTGGGCTCGTGTCGCTTCGCTCCACTCGCCTTTAAAACCAGAGAACAACAAACTCATGCATGCATTAGCAGACGTATGCATGCTAAAACACAGAGCGGTTCCAAAAACAAAACATTTCTCTGAATCAGACGTTCCTGTAAAACACGCAACTCTAAATCTGTCCTCTAGAAAAGACTCATGCATGCACATGGAAGCTTCTTCTATAGATTTTTATACATCCCATAGAATATTACATTAGCAGGAGACTTGGAGAGAATTAGATTGGAGAGAAAACTTGTCTTTCTCACGTTTCTGGTGATTCTTCTCTCGAATTTGTTGGGTATAGCAATTAAAGTTGAGAAGGTGAAAGCAAGCGGAACCATCTACATCAGAGCTGATGGAAGTATTGATCCGCTAACAGCTAACATCACGAGTGTCAATAATGTTACTTATATCTGCACTGGCAACAATTATGACGAGATTGTTGTCAAGAGAGACAACATCCTCCTCGATGGGCAAGGTTACCTCCTTCAAGGAACAGGTAGCTGATATGTAAGCGGATTTGGAC
>DAOWHM010000094.1 GCA_030641425.1 Candidatus Bathyarchaeota archaeon
AACCTCCAGTTCTATTCATTCCTGGAAACTGCGATCCTCCAGAACTGATAGAAGAGAAAGTGGGAACTCTTGAGTGTATCCATGGTAGATGCAAACAGATTGACCACATAAACTTCTTCGGCGTTGGCGGGTCCGCGCCAAGCCCTTTTAACACTCCCTTCGAACTCACGGAATTGGAGATTGCCAAGCTTCTACGCCAAGGGTTTAAAACTTGCGCTAAAGGTGAAAGAATTGTTTTGGTTTCGCATTCGCCTCCCAAGAACACAATCGCGGATGTGACATTTAGAGGAGAACATGTAGGAAGCTTCAGCCTGAGAGCGTTTATAGAGGAAATCCGACCTATGTTAGTTTTATGTGGGCACATCCATGAGGCCTCTGGGGTTGACAAGATAAACGAAAGCATTGTGGTCAATCCTGGACCTGCAAAACATGGACATTGTGCTTTCATTGATTGTAATAAAAAAATAAAAGTTACGCTGGGTCACCTTTGAAGGCTTTCATCTATTGTATCGCAGAAAACTTTGAAGAGGGTATAAGCCTTACACGTTTGATTTACGTGGATTCTTGGCAATCAGCTACGCAAAAGTAAGGGAAGGACTGAGGTTATGCATCTTGAAGAGATGAAAAGAGAAATCAGTAATCTTGTATTAGATAAGGGATTTTACAACAAGAAGGAAGATATTCCAAAGAAACTTTTGTTTGCGTTTACGGAATTGGGAGAAGCAAGTGACGCTTGGAAAAAAGGGAAAACTGAAGATAAAATCGCTGAAGAACTTGTCGACGTAATCTTCTATGTTCTTGATGCCAGCCGTTTGGCTTGTCCAAATGTCAATATGGACGAAATGTTCCTCAACAAACTGGAGGAGAATAAGAAGAGACCTTATCAATATGGTGAAGGCCACAGACGTACTTAGACGAACTCATACCCTATTCGGCAGTCTTAAGTATGCTTTAAAGTTCTTAGTGCAAGAGAAAGTTGTGTTTGTTTTTTAGCTATAGAGGGTTAATACCTTTCGTATGCCCATGACAGAGACGCAGTACTTCTCACTCTTGTTGCTAGTGATTAATTGCACGTATCCAAGCTCTTGCAGTTTCCGTAAATAGTCTTTGATGGTTGGCTCCTCCTTGTCTGTCCACTTGGCGATTTCCAATATCGTTAATGATCTCTCGGGATTTGTAGCACCTACATTATGTAGCATACACAGGAAACGGAATTCTTCAGGTATTTCAACACTTGGCGAAACTGGAGGACCCCTGCTCATGGTCTAATCTTCTCCCACAACACTCTTATAAACCTCAGCTGTTTGCTGGGCAATTGCTTCCCAACTGAACCTTTTCCTTACAGTTTCATGCCCATTCTTTACAAGCCAATCTCTATAGCCTGGATCCGTAAGCACGCGCTCTACTCCCCATGCAATCGAATAGGGATTGCGGGAATACACAAACACTCCTGTTCTATCATGCTCTATGACTTCCGCCAAACCTCCTACTTGACTTGCCACAATAGGAACTCCTGCAGCCATACCTTCCAAGGCAACTATTCCAAAGGGCTCATAGACTGAAGGCACGACTAGTACATCAGCACTCTTCGTCAGAGCAGCCAAATCCTCGTCAGAGATGAAACCTGTAAAGTTGATCCTCCAACGTTGACCTGATGTATCAGCCAACCACTCCAAGTGACTCCGCATCCATCCTTCACCAACGATGACAAACTTCGCCTGCGGGACTAAACCACCAATTCGGGGTATAGCTCTAATTAGATATTCGACTCCTTTTTGGGGAACCAAGCGTCCAACAAAAAGCACCATCTTCTCGTGATCTCCAACCCCGAATCGTCTCCGAACATTCCAACGATCAACTTCAATCTCGTATTTCTTCGGACTGATTCCATTCGGGATGACATCTACCTTCTCGCTTGGAACGTGAAAGTGGCCACAGATTTCTCCTTTCATGGAGTTGCTTGTCACAATTACTCTGTTTGCTTCGTAGCAAGCCCACCATTCTAATCCATCAATCATGTGAGTGTCAGGACTGTGCAAACTGGAACGCCCATGTTCAGTGCTATGCATTGTGCAGACCATTGGCTTGTTGAGTAAGTGTTTGAACCCAATTCCAGCTGGTGCCACAAGCCAATCATGAATGTGAATGATGTCGAAGTTGAAATCTCTGTTTGCCACAGCAAGAGTTTTCTCTAAGAAGTGATTGAAGAGGAAAGTCCATGTTAAGAAGTTTGGGTGTCCCACCTCTGTCTTTGAACGGTAAATTTTGAAACCTTCAATCTCTTCATAATCTGGCGTTCCTGGAAAATCTAATGTGACAACTCCAACTTCGTCTCCAGTCTTGGTTAAAGCCTTTGCTAAACCAAAGACGTGGCGAGCGATTCCTCCAACGATTCTGGGTGGAAACTCCCATGATAAGAGACAGATCTTCATATATTCACACTTTGTCCTAGTTGGTGATGGCTCCAAGTTTCTCTAATCTGGCTTCGACAATATGGATGAGGTTCTTGCGCAGGGTCTCACCTACAAGTCCCTGCTTGTTCAGGAGTGCGATAGATTTGGCTAGTTCATCATCACCTAACACTTGGCTAAGCCATCTTTCAAAGTCACCTCTTTCCATATGGTATTCGATGGATCGAATTGGCACATTTTTGATAGCATCTACAAACTCAAAAATGTCGTTAGTCTTGAAGCTGGTTGGTCGCGTGAATTCTTGAGAGAATGTGAACCCTTTGCCTGTAGGCAATCGACGGAGAATCCATTTAGCCGCCAGATGTGGCTTTTGAAGCTCTTGTAGAATCCGTGCTTCGAAATCAGAGATTATGTTTGAAAATGATACAAATGCATCTATTGGATTTCCTGAAGGGTTGAAGTAAGAATGAACGTCTCCGGGTCCTCCGCCTTTCACGCTCATGTAGTATAGATGATCACTCATCTGAAAATACCTCCAGAGTCTCAGCCAATCTTTGTCTCCCAAACCCTTGACTAGAGGTTCTAGACCTTTCAGTAATTCGTAGGATGTTATCTGCATCGGGTTGCTTATCCAAGCGCTTGTGTCTCTTTCAAGATCAGCCCATGAGGCAGTAGCATATTCGTGTACATCAATCTCTCCAACTGGGTGATGTAGTCTTATGACTTCGGAAGGAGTTCGCCATTGCAGATGGTTCCATTTGAGTACTTCTCTTGGCAACCATCTAAGGAAATCGTGGATCCCGCTTTCAGACCAATGATGCTCTCCCAAAGTCTCATAGTCCATAAACAAAATGATTGATTGCCCTTTTGTACCTGCCAGCCAACTTGCATATTTAGATGCTGTTAAGGGCCACCCATTCCACTTCCTTGCGGAGAACCGAAAACCGATGTCGTCAGATAAACGGTAGTTGCGGAGCAAGACGGGTATAGAAGAACTCTTAGCTTTATAGACGTAATCAGGACTTCTCCATCTGAGAATCCAATCAACACCTTCTGTGACTATCGCCTTGAACCCCATACTTGCGACTGTTTCCGCTATTGCATTGTTGTATAAGCATTCGGTGTTCTCAAAGATTCTTGGCTCATAATCAAACACGTTCTTTATCAATTCTCTATGCATCTTTACTTGTTCAACAAATTCGGTACGATTGATGTCGTATAGACTGGCAAGTGAATGGTAATACGTTTCCCCTAGAAATTCCACGCAACCAGTCTGCTTCAACTGTTTGAAGGATTCGAGAAGGCTGGGACGCCAACGAATGCACTGTTCAATGAAAACTCCAGAGATCCCATATGCTACTTTGAACTGCTTCTTTTCTTCTTTAAACCTCTCAATCTCTTCTAAGATTATGTTGTTGGCGGGGAAATAGCATTTCCTCGCTACACGATCGAAGATTTGCCTGTTAAGGGTATTGTCGAAATACAGCTCAAAGAGGTCTCTTTTGGAAGTTGAAAGACGAGAAGTTAGCAAATCGACGTGGAAATTGCGATTCAAGCGTAGTGGTTGATGAACTTCAAACATAAGGCAAATATCAGTCAAAGCTTAATCACGACCTCAAAGATACTAGCTGCTTTAGATAGTACTATCTTTCCCTTCTTTATCATCAATATTAGAAAATCGCCTCAGGATCTGTTTCTCAAATCGTGGTCGGTCAAATAAAATGTCTTCAATATAAGCCCTCAATGGTTCTGCCACACTCCACGCCTGGCTGACACAACCTCTAGGAAGATGAGGAGGGTCTCCATCGAAAATTTCATTAACTGTTCCAAGTCCAGATTGAAGCATCTGCTCAGTGAAAAAGGGTTGAATGAAATTCTTAAAAGCGAATTCTCTCGAGTTAGAATTGAAATTCCGAACTTTTAGAAATGCTGTAATAAAGGGTCCGATTAGCCAAGACCACACAGTGCCATTGTGATAGGCGTAGTTTCGGGCATTCCAGTCTCCCGAGTATCTTCTTTGATAGTTAGGATCGTCAGGTGACACCGTTCTCAACCCGTATGTAACCCAAAGTTTCTCGTATACAACAGCAACTACTGCCAATTGTTTTTCCAGGTCAAGAATAGGGAAGTCTAAAGCGACAGCGAAGATCTGGTTTGGCCTTATTGAAGCGTCTTTTCTTTCCCGACTAACAACATCGAAAAGACAGTTCTTCTCTGAATTCCAGAATTTTTCTACAAAGCTTTTCTTGGCCATTTCAGCTCTTCTCTGATATTCTCTCGCAGCGCGATTATTTCCGAAATGCTCCGCAAGAAGCTCCATCGTCTTTAAAGCATTAAACCATAACGCCTGTATTTCAGCCGCCTTACCTTCCCGCGGAGTAACTGGGTTCCCATCTATTGTAGCGTCCATCCATGTCAGCTGCGATCCATGCATAATCAGACCGTCATTATCAAGTCGTATATCATTTATTGTTCCTTGTATGTGATGCTTGATTACAGACTGCATTGTTGTCCATAGTTTTTCTCTGACGAAGTTGAAGTTACCCGTGTATTTTAGGTATTGAAGAATGGCGTTGAAGAACCAGAGTGTTGCATCAACAGTATTGTAGACTGGTCTGCTTCCATCTTGGTCGGGAAATCTGTTTGGAATGACACCATTGAGACAGTAGTGATTGAAAGTCTGCAATATCTCCTTTGCATCGTCAGGTCGGCCAGTAACGAGTGTCAATCCGGGTAAGGAGATTAAAGAGTCCCGTCCCCAGTCTTCAAACCAATGGTAACCAGCAATCACCGTCTTCGTTCCTGTGGAAACTCGCTTAACAATAAACGAGTCTGCAGCTATGAGTAACCACATAAGCCAGTCTTCACGAATTAAGTTCGGATGGATCTTAACAAATCTCTTTGAAAGTTCTCTAATCCTTCTCGTTTCTCTTTGGAAGTAGCTGTCAAAGTCTCCGAAAGCACTATGTATTGATGAATGAGCAGTTAGAGTGGACTCCATTTCTTCTCCGCCGGATGCAACAACTTGAAATCTTGTCTCTTGACTAGGATTGAGGTCGATCTCAAATTTTCCTGGTGAGTAACAGTCATCAAGGCTGCTTGTTCCAAGGGAACTATCGACTCGGAAGAAAAAGCCTTCGATCCATTTCTCTTCTAGTTTGAACTGCCCCGAAGTTGATGATAAAATCAGTACTGATTTTGGATTAGCAGTTTGGATTGTCACTCTTTTGGCAGATGCTTCACAGATGAATCTTTGTCCATTGCTGCGTGCATTTACTGAGTGAAAGTGTCTAGAGTTGGCCATGGGAGTTATTCGTAGTGTCGCTTTTTCTTTGAATGACGGATATACTTTATAGGAGATTACTACAGCGTTCTTCTGATAGGGCATCAGAATTGTTTTCTGTATCTTAGCCTTTTGTGTGCTGTAGGTGAATGTGGGAAATGGAAATCGAGAGAAGCTCTCAAGATTTTTATGACCATCTGGCTCTAAATCTCCTCTGAATTCGTTAACTCCAAAGCTGTATGTCTCCCCGTCGGCGAGGAGTTCTTCATCTAATTTTGAGAGAACAACTCTTCGGTCGACTGGAGGGTTAAAAGCAGCAATCAAAACTCCATGATACTTGCGAGTGTTAGTTCCAAGAATAGTTGAAGAGGCATAACCACCTAGACCATTCGTTACAATCCACTCAAGCCTCAGCGCCTCAGCCATATCATGGATGACATCGCGACCGATGGCGATTTGACTTGAGTTTCTGTTTATCACAGTTACGCCCTCAACGTTTCATCAATTTGGCCACGTTCTTGTTCCGTGCAACACCAAGATGCCTAGCAACAGGATTACATTTTGTTCTAAGCAGCAACGCATGAGGTTGCGCTAATGTTACTTCTGTGAGAGTTTCAGCGTATCCCATACCCTTGGCGATAACAAAGTCAGCTTGATCATAAGCTTCTAGAAATTCTGTCGAGCGTTCTTCGGGTATCGGCAACCCAACAGCATCAGTCCCTGTAGTTATCACTTTGTCTACTAGGTCAAACATGCTTACGGCTTTAGCGTCTTCTAAAGTAGCATCGTTCAAGATAGGGCCACCCTTCACAACCACGGTGACATCAAGGCCTAATTGCTTCAATTCACCAATCAAAAGTTTATCTAGGGCGATTTCACCAGCGTTGTCAATTAGATAGAGAATTGTACTTGCTTTCTTAACCTCTTCGTATATCTCTGAAATCTCGTCTACCGCTAAATCTTCCTCCGCGTTTACGATTAATTGTTTCAATTGGTCGAAGTTGACCTCATGTTCTGGAATGTCAAATTCAATAATGTTTCCAACGATTGCTGCCAATGCTGCCTTTCTAAATCGTTTCTCTGGAGTGGTCTCTATTAGCATCATCTTCTTTAATATGGGAAGTAACGACATGGCTATTTGGTTGCTGATGTGCTTCTTCTCTCGATAGACATCAGGGTTTCCTGAAATTCGTTTAATTATGCGGTCTCGTGTTGTTCCTAGAATTGCTGCAACTGCGTTAGGTGAGAACTCCTTCGCTAGGTAATCAAGAAGTAGTGACGCTGCCTTGAACTGAAGTTTTGGGTTCTTTGTGGCTTCTGCAATCTCCAGGTAGCCACGGTGGATTATGCAGGAGAGACATTCGATTTCCACCTTCAAGCAGAATCATCCTCAGACTGCATTTGCTGCTTGTGCAAAATCTAAGAGTACTTGGTAGGGATTCTTCGCTTTTACAATACCACTGGCAACTAAAATCCCTTCTGTGCCAAGTTTCTTGGCGGCGGATACATCATCTCCTTTGGTTATTCCAGCTCCGCAGAGAATTGTTGTTTTTGGATTCACTAACTTCACAAGCTTCACAGTTTGGGTGATTACTTCAGGTTTAGCTTTCGAAACGGGTATTCCAGTGCCTATGAGTTCGGGGGGTTCGATGGCGACGAAATCAGGTTCTAGTGCTGCAACTGAGACACTTACTCTGGCGTTGTTAGTGCAAACAACCTGGATTAGGTCAAGCTCTTTTGCCCTTGTTATGGACACGTCAATGTCCGCGAGTCTTAAGCGCATTTCTGAATGGTTTATGATTGAGCCTATCGCTCCAGCTTCTTTCACTGCTTCTGCTAAAACATGACCTGTATTGCTCCCTGGCTTTATTGGATCAATATGTTGAGCGAAGATCGGTATGGAAACGGATTCCGCGATGGGGGCGAGATCTGTGTATTGAGGGGCAAGTCCGATGCATACGCCAGTTTCGCGGCAGGCTTTCTCGGCTTTCTTAGCCAGATCCAGAGCTCTTTTCCCAGTGCCTTCTTGGTAGGTTTTTAGGTTAACAAGAATTAGTGGGGTCCACAGTTTCGCCAATTATCTCTCACTGGTTATAAGATAAAGAGTGTTTGCTAAAAACAGTTGCGTGTTCTAATCCTGTTTCTCTGGAATGTAGTAGTACTCACCCAGTTCACGTTGACGCCTATCAGTTTTTGAGCCTTCCTTATTCACTCTCGGTCTTTTTGTTGCTGGGTCACGTCTAAAGGTTATCCCCATCTTTTTGAGGAAGTTGTTCATACCTTCCCTGAGGGAGGTGATAGGATTTGCGAAACCTCTTATGCCTGGCCTTCCATCAAAGATCA
>DAOWHM010000049.1 GCA_030641425.1 Candidatus Bathyarchaeota archaeon
CTTAGCCAACACGAGAAAATTCAGATATCTGAAAATACTGAGGATGAATGAAGAGGTTGGGGAAAGTTCGGCCAGAGTTCGTAAAGAAGTTTGCTCGTAAGCTCATAAGTCTTAATCCTGAGAAATTCGATGATGACTTTCAAAACAACAAGAAGATGGTAGATGCGCTAGCAAATACTTCTTCTGCGAAACTCAGGAACAGAATTGCTGGTTACATCACCAGTTTGCTTGCACATACTTCCGCCCCAGAAGAAGAGGGTGAGGAAGAGGAAACAAAGGAGTAGAGCTGAAATATAATGGTGACGATCGGCAATTACAGAAGAGGATGGGCACTCCGCTACCTTAGGGAAGCAGAGGCAGAACTCGTGGCTGCCAGAAAGACACCATCAATCGCCCACAGTTTGGTTTTAGAAGCACTGAGAAAAGCACAAGCAGCAATCTACTATAGTCTCGGAGACCCAGCTTTTATAGAGTCTATCGTTTATCAATCGCTTTCAACCCCGCCACAAAATGCAGATGAACCGATACTGAAATGTTTAATTGAGATTGAGAAGACCATACAGAAATTCTCTCAAACACCAGACCTTCAACTTCCTGAGTCAATAGCCCAAGCTAGTAATGTAATGCAAATTGCGTCTGACATAGTGGAGCTCTTTGCTGGTGAAAAACCATAGCATTTTTTAACATTTCCATTTTTCGGGTTTGATATTCTGAAGTCATGAACATGACTATTACATTAAGAATAGAATTTCTCGGAGTCTTAACCAGACTGACAAAGAGAAAAGTTGTTTCGCTCGAATTTCAGAGCCAAATTGTCATCAGAGATGTGATTTCGGAACTTGTCAGTCGGTTCTCCTCAGAGTTTAAGAGGGTTCTAATTGATCCTGAACTAAATGACCCTCGACCAAACATCCTTATTATGTTGAATGGAAAAGAGATTAGCGCGTTGAATGGACTTGAAACTATCGTAGAAGATAGTGATGAACTCGTATTATTACCTGCGTCCCATGGAGGCTAATGTCCGTCCTTGACCAATTGCCAGTGAATGTCAGATTCCTGGAAAACTTCTCTCATTCTGACTATATCATCGAAATCGATTAGATTACCGTCGACTATCTTTAGCTTCTCTTCAATTCTACCTTTTTCAATTGTGATGATATTATAGGAGTTGCAGAAGAACCCTCGTAGTTTTTCGCTAGAGACACTTCCAGCATGGACCACTTTCATGTCTTCTATCTGCCATCTCCATGGTCTATGTCTGTGACCACATAATACAAGATCTACCTTTGAACTGATTAGGCTTCTTAATAGGTCTCCTGCATCGACAACGGTAATTTGGTCCGCTCCAGTATCAGGAACTGGAATAATGTGATGGTGAATTGCCACGATTTTTGTTTTCTCCGAGTGTTTCTTCAAGACATTCTCCAGCCATAAATTCTGTCTGTGACCAACTTCTCCGTCGTCTCTGTCGGGTCTTGCAGAACTGACAACAACGACGATAATGTCTCCGATTTCTGTTATTCGCGACAGTGGGAAGAGTTTTTGGAATACGAGGTAGCCCGTTGAGCGATAGTCATGGTTCCCGCTTACATAGATGATTTTTTCAACATTCAGTTTCTTTAGAATCTTTTTTATCTTCTGAAATTCCACCATCAATCCTTCCTCAGTTAGATCCCCTGTGACCAACACGGCATCTGGGGCCATGGAGTTTATTTCGTCTATGGCTTTTTGGAATACCGTTGCTCGAAACATTGCACCGTAATGAATATCAGAGATTTGAACAAGCAACATATCTAAATTCTCCCTTTCCGGCTATTCAGCTATAACTTCTATAGATGTCTTTCCTACCTGTTTAGATCTAATCTCTCATAGTTGGGAGTTCACTTATAGAGATAACCGATTAACAAAAGAGTTTTATTCATCGTCAAAAATCCTCTATCTGAGGAACGCAACTTGCCCATATTGCTGTGTAGATTTGGATTCCATAAGTGGAAAAACTATGGAGAAAGGGTCTTGGTTTTTTGGAAAGAGCCGGGATTTCTACCAGGAACCAAAGTCAAAAAGAAGAAATATGTCTTATCTAAACGAAAGTGCCTACGGTGTGGAGTCAAGGAAGAGAAGCAGTTCACTGAGAATTTCAACGGGCAGCTTGAGATAACTGGATGCGAACGAATAGAAGAAAGCGAAAGATAGACGAAACGTCTCATCTTAAGTAGCTAATCCAAGCATCTGGGTTCTGGTACTTCACCTTAAGGTGGTTCTTCCAGAACGCCCTCGCCAAGGTGATGAAGTCCTTGGAGTTCAATCTGCTACTACTCATATCTTGACACTAAATAAACAATACACGTATCCGTTTTTAAGCACACTTTCTACACATAATATATTACTGAAATCGACATACCAGAGAAGTCAAACATAGGCGAATCAAGGATTATAGATAAATCTTCTGGAAAAAAGTTACACAAAGCCTTTATTCAATAGTCAACAACCTTCAACATCACCACCCCTCCCAAAGATGTCAGAGGCGAAAGCCGATGAAGACCAACTTCTAAACTCCTTAACCATGGTACGTGCAACACTATTATTTACAGGACGTAGAGATATTGAGAAAGGCAACTAACATGAACCCATTGGGTGAAGTACTGTACCTTTCTCGCTCTGATGTGGAGAACCTAGATATTCCTATGGACGAAATTATAACCATTGTAGAAAAGGCATTTCTTGAAAAGGCGCAAGGCAAAACAGAGGCCCCTCCAAAGCCAGGTATTCACCCTCGGAAAGATTCTTTTATCCATGCGATGCCAGCATATATACCGAGGATGAAATCCGCTGGATTGAAGTGGGTGTCGGGGTTTCCAGATAACAGAAAACGAAACTTACCATATATAACGGGCTTACTTATCCTAAACGACTTGGAAACAGGTTTGCCAATTTGTATTATGGATTGCTCGTGGATAACTGCTAAGCGAACTGGTGCAGCAACTGCAGTTGCTGCGAAACGTTTGGCCAGAGAAAATTCAAGGGTTTTGAGTATCTTAGGTTGTGGAGTTCAAGGTAGGAGTAATCTTGAAGCTTTGATTGTTGTCTGCCAGAATCTTGAGAGGGTGCGAGCGTATGATATTGATAGGAAAAACTTGAACAAGTATGTAAATGAAATGACTGCCAAATATGGGTTGGAGGTTGTCGCTACGGACTCACCGAGAAAAGCTCTTGAAGGATGTGACATTGTCGTTACAGCTGGTCCAATTCTGAAGCATCCGAAGCAAACAATCGAGGCTTCATGGTTTCCAAATGGCGGCTTTGCATGTCCACTGGACTTCGACTCCTTCTGGAAGCCTAATGCCATGCAGTCTATGGATAAGTTCTACACCGACGATAAAGAACAACTGAACTACTACAAGAAGCAGGGTTACTTCTTAGATGTCCCAGAAGTTTACGCTGATCTGGGTGAGGTTATCAGTGGTGAGAAGCTTGGTCGCGAAGATTCCAATGAACGGATAATGTCAATGAACTTGGGATTGGCTATCGAGGACATGGCTACTGCAATATACGTTTATAAGCATGCCAAAAAGAAGAAAGTTGGTATGTGGCTTCCGCTGTAACAACACGAGAATTATGTCGTCTACTGGGTTGAAATTTTCTTCACAAACTCTGTTGTCAACATTATTGTATTTCTTATATCATCTACATGGGTGATGGAAGCTGGACTATGGATGTATCTACAAGGAACTGCCACTGTTCCGCTTGGAACACCAGCTCTTGTAAGATGGATTGCGCCAGCGTCGGTTCCACCAGTCGGAACTTTCTTAAATTGGAAAGGTATAGATTTCTCCTTCCCAACAGCAGTGAGAGCCCGCAAAATCTTTGGGTGAGTAATCGTGGCTCTATCTGCAATTGTTATCACTGGTCCATTCTTCAATTTTGCAGATGTCCTCTCTGGTCTTGAGCCGGGAACATCCCCTGCAAAGGTCCCTTCAAGAGCGAGACCATAGTCCGGATCTACCTGCCAAGCAGCAGTACGGGCTCCTCTTATCCCAACTTCCTCCTGAACTGTTCCCACAGCTACGAGGTTAAGAGGCGACTCCTTTAACGCTTTGAAAACCTCCACCAGAACCATGCATCCTGCTCTATCGTCAAAAGCTTTGCCACGCACATATCCCTCACCAAGCTCTTCGAATTTAACATCGAAGACTCCGTTGGTCCCGATCTCTATTCCTTTTTCACCTGCTTGTTGAAGGCTTTCACTTCCTACGTCGATAAAAAGGTCTTCCAATGAAACCACTTGCTTTTTCTCCTCCTCTCTCATAAGGTGTGGTGGCTTAGTTCCGATAATCCCTCGAATTCCACCTCTACTACCTCGAAGAATTATCCTCTGCCCAGGAAGAACCGTGCTAGGTATCCCACCAAGGATATGAAAGCGAAGAAATCCTTTATCCTCTATATGAGTAATCATAAACGCTACCTCGTCCATATGCGCTGATATCATCACAGTTGGATAGTTATCCTTCCCATGATGATAGAAGAGAACGTTTCCGAGCCTATCGACCTTTGCATCGTCTGCATGCCCCTCCAATTCCTGCTTTAGTATATTACACACTTCCTCTTCGTTCCCTGGTGCTCCAAAGGCATTGGAAAGAGTTGCTAGAAGATGAATCTCATTAACCAAATGTTTCATAGCTGTTCATTCTCGTAGGTTTCGTAGTTAAGCCTTCTCTTTGCTTCGCGCTCATATGCATGCACGCTACTGAAATCCAATTAGCGTAAACAGGAGAAGAGTCAGGATTGAGATGGAAATGAGAACATTCAAATCCTCTCTTTTGATCTTGAGGAAAGGTATGAAGAAAGATACTTGGCTCTTATATTTCTCAAAGGATTCTCCATAATTTCTGAGTAAGTACGATTCTTCTATGTATGCTAGCAGAATATAAGCGAAGAGTTCAATGAACCAGACACCTATCGTCTGTGATGAACTCAGGAAACCACCGCCCCTTGTGTTGTTTAGAATCCAAACGCTCAAGCCCGTGAAACCAAGGGTTGCGAGTATCATTCCCAGATATTGAGGATGTCTGACTAACCGATAGGGTCCTGAAGTAATCAATCCTTCCTCTCTCTTTACCCTTAGATAAACCACAGAGTAAACAAGGATAGAGAAACCGACGATTACGAGTGCTCTCTCCGGAATAAGA
>DAOWHM010000119.1 GCA_030641425.1 Candidatus Bathyarchaeota archaeon
AATTCCTGTCGTAGAGTTAAGACTTCGAAGAATAGGTACAATGGACCATGCTTCACAAACTGTTCTACCTTTTCTGTTGTTGTTTTTTCTCCAACTTTCTCGCCCACTCTCTCCACAACTTCTTTAAGAAATAGTTCTTTTTGGCTCATTGCAAATCAGGAAAATAGAGAAAGCGTATTTTGAGATAAAACTTATGAACTTTCAAACAATATTCCAGATGCACTCTTAACCAATGATATAACCTACTTTATGTTCCAAGATCAATTTACATTCGAGGTTCCTTACCAGATTGATGTTTCTCTCTTAAAATCAGCAGGGGCAGAGTTGTTAGATCATATATTACTATCAACAAGAAGCTCTATGCGTACCATTTGTGAGCCTATGAGTTTCTTCACCAAGCTCCTGGAGAAGTCTCTAGCGGCCTTACTTGCTTTTATTCCAAGTGTTCTGCCACAGATAAAACTACTTTTCCGAATCACTAGATCTGTTGGATGGCTTAGAGAAAGGTTAGGGTTACCCCAAGTTTGAATCACTTCTTTTTCATCGCCAACTTTGAATATTATTGTCAAATTCGCCTTCTCGCACTGCAAAGCTTTCTTGAACTCTTTACTAAGGTCTGGACCGCTCTTATCTGCCGCTACAGCAACGATACAATCACCTTTCTCAGTCACACGAAGATCCTTTGTAATTTCGAAAGTTTGCTCATTCGTGACCAGCATGTTTCTGTGGCCTCGCGCGGTCACTACCTCAATCACTTTCATGTTATACCTTCTTAGACTTGTCAATCAAAACGTGCTGGCCTCATTCAAGTACTTCGATCGAATCGACTTTTCCGTCACCATCCAGATCAAATCCTTGTATAACTGCGGCAAAGTTGTTTTCACCTTCATAATTTCTCAAAAGCTTATTCCAATATTTCACAAACGCCAAGACGCAAGCCTTTGTACCTACTGCCTTGTTGCCAGCGAAGATAAGGGCTTTTTTCTCTTTATCCCATGGATTCACTATCTTCGCTACTAAACCCATTGTATCAGCAGTATAGACTTTTCCAGTCTTTTCAGAAACTAAACCTCCGAAGATGAACCCGTGTTCCGAAGCTGTCATGTTGAAATTGATTGGCAGGTAGTCATTAATCTCCTGCGTGAGAAGATTTGTCCCTGGACCACCTACCAATATCAGATTATTCTTCTCCTCTTTCTCAGCTTTTATGTCTACATCTAGTTTTATGATAAAATCGTCTGGTACTCTTGAGTATTGTCCCAGATAGTATGTTAGGTATGCTGCATAGTGACCATCACGGGCGCTCGTTTTGAACGGTCCATGGGGATCAGGGCTTCCCACCACAATCTTGCCTTCGAAAGTATCATTAGTGAGAATCGGGTACAAGAACTTCCTAGTTTTTCTTGAAATGAAGCTTGGTGGAGTTGTTATTCGCATTCCTCCAAAAGGTAACTCAACTCCAAAAGCTGGAAAGTTTGCTCTATAGTACTTCGCGATTGCTCCTTTTCTTTCTTCTTCTTTAACTTTTGTTATTGCTTTTGCTCGTGCAAGTTTTCTTATGTGATAGTAGACTTTTTGCTCATGGATACCCAGCTTTTTGGCGATTTCCATGGGATACATCGCTTCTTTACCAAGCATTTGAAGGATTTCCCAAGATAGTTCATTGAGGATCAGCTTCAACATCTGGGGATCACTGTAGATGTATATCTCTTTTCTTTCTTGTTGTTCCTTAGAAAAAAGGAGTTTTTGCGTCATGAGAGTTCTCAGGAGGATAAGTTCCTTCATTTATAAAAATTTTTTTAATGGTCAAAACAGGACAATAATAAGAAGAAAAGTTGGAGTGTTTTAATAGGTCTATATACCAAAATCCACTATGAAATTACTTTTAAACCTAAAAACCGCATCCTAAAAATGCTTAAGAACTACGATTCTTAGATTAGTTGTTGAATCTAACGATCGATAAAACATGTATGGAACTGACGTATATGTGTGGAATATTTGGCTGCATTATGAAGGATGGGAAAGTGGCACCTACGATTCATGCCGCATTGAAACGTCTCGAGTATCGGGGCTATGATTCTGTAGGTGAAGCAACAATAGATGATGGAAAACTGTATGTGAAGAAGGATACTGGAAAAATCGACGAAGTCCATGAACGGTGTAATCTTGATGATTTGCCTGGACGCATAGGTATTGGACACACCAGATGGGCTACGCATGGAGCGCCTTTTCAAGTCAACGCCCATCCCCACTTTGGCTGTTCAGATCCGCCTAGAATTGCGGTCGTTCATAATGGTATCATCGAGAACTTTGCAGAATTGAGAAAGGAATTGGAAGATGCAGGGCATCTCTTCAGGTCAAAGACTGACACAGAAGTGATACCCCACTTAATTGAGGAAATGTTAAATAGTAGACAGTTTGCAGCCACCGTCAACATTGATTCAGAGTTCATTAATGCAACTATCGCTGCAATTGGGCGGCTTCAAGGTTCGTACGCTCTTGCAATAGTTTCCACTATGGACCCAGGCAGAATAGTGTGTGCTCGAAATGAAAGCCCTCTTGTTTTAGGCATCGCTGACGACGCGCTGTATTTTGCCTCTGATGTCACTGCCTTTTTGCCTTTAACAAACAAAGTCATCTTCGTGGAAAATGGGGAATTTGTTGTTCTAGGAGAAGACTTACTTGAAATAAGGAGGCTTGCGGATGGTAATCCGATAAGCCGCAAGACGAAGCTCGTCGACTGGTCCCCTGGGATGGCAGAGAAGCAGGGCTATCCTCACTTCATGTTGAAGGAAATCCATGAGCAGCCACGTTGTTTGCGAAACACCTTACGGCTGCAGAATAAATATTTAGGTCTCCTTCCAACTTTTCTGGATAGAGCTCGCGAAGTCATCATGGTGGCTTGTGGAACTTCCTATCACGCGTGCCTTGCGGCATCATATATGTTCTCAAAGTTATCTTTCCTAGCTACTTACCCAGTAATAGCCTCCGAATTCGCTGAACAACATGGCAAATCAGTAAACATCGACAGTACAATACTTGCAGTAAGTCAATCAGGAGAGACAGCAGACACATTATCTGCAGTTGAAACAGCTCGACAACGGGCTGCCACTATTCTAGGGTTGACCAACGTTGTGGGTTCTACATTAACTCGTATTTCCAGGGTTTACATTGGTCAACAGTCAGGTCCTGAAATCGGTGTTGCAGCAACTAAAACATTCACCTCGCAACTCTCTGTCCTCTCTCAATTAGCAATACAACTCGCTAAGAGAAGAGGTAAAATTTCGCAAGAAGAGATCGACCTCTTAGAAGAGAAGATTGAGAATATCCCGGATATTGTTGAAGGAATAATTGAGACCCAAGAGGAAAAAATGAGAGCGTTAGCCAGAAAGTACAAGACAAAACAGAGCTTCTTCTTTTTGGGTAGAGGAATTAGCTATGCAACTGCTCTAGAAGGTAGTTTAAAACTTATGGAGATCGCGTATATTCCATCTCTTGCTTTCCCAGCTGGTGAAAGCAAACATGGACCTATCAGCCTTATAACTCAGGGATTCCCGGTGATTTTTGTGTGTCCTCCAGATGAAACCAGAAGGACTGTTGTTGGGAACATTATGGAGATGAAAGCTCGTGGAGCTTCGATTATCGCAATTTGCGAAGAAGATGATGAGGACATAAAGAAGTTGGTTGATGATTATGTTGAGATCAAAAGAGGGATTCCGGGAGTTCTTTCTCCCATACCTTATGTAGTACCTCTCCAACTTTTTGCTTATTACATGGCAATTGAAAGAGGCTGCGACCCTGATATGCCCAGAAATCTGGCGAAATCAGTGACAGTGAAATAGATTATTATCAAGTCGTAAACTCTTAAGGAACCGCATCCATTATTATATATCGGAGGACGATTGAGATTAGAAATAGCCCAGATGTTTGGGATCAACTCGTAGAAACCCTTGTCAACGGAGGAGTTCTTCATTCCTTAGGAGTCATCCGAGCAATGAAACAAGTGCCTCGTTCCCGCTTCTTGCCTGAACGATCAATTGAGTATGCCTCCATGGACACACCTCTCCCGATTGGCAAGGGACAGACAGTTAGCGCCCCTCACATGCTAGCGATTATGAACGAAGCATTGGAGTTACAAGTAGGTCATAACGTATTGGAAGTTGGAGCTGGATGCGGTTGGCACGCAGCGACCATCGCAAGAGTTGTGGCTCCAGAAGAAGCCCCAAGAACAGAAAGAGGGCATGTCTCCACGGTTGAGATTGTTCCCGAACTGGCAAAGATGGCTAGAGAGAATATCATGCGTCTCGGTTTCGGGGACAGAGTAACGGTAATTCAAGGAGATGGCTCACTGGGCCTTCTCGATAGAAGCCCTTATGACCGTATTTTGGTTACAGCAGCCGCTCCACAAGTTCCTCCTCCCTTACTTGAGCAACTTAAAGCGGGAGGGATTCTTGTTATTCCTATTGGTGGAGTTCACCTGTTTCAATCTTTAACTCGTCTTCGGAAAGAATCCAAAGGCTCAGTAGTCAAAGAAAAACTAGGTGGAGTAGCCTTTGTTCCACTTGTCGGAAATTTCGGTCACAAAATCTGAACCTTCTACGGAAAGAAAGCGTCCAAAGTAGTTTTAGACTTTCCCTCTCTTATTCCCCGCTTCATCCTCTCTAAGGCCTTTCTAACTCGACCCTCTGAGAAATCGCGTTCTCTACATAAGAAGTCAACAACCCCTCCGGTATCAGGTTCCTGCCATTCCAAGGTGTAATCATCTCTGACATTCGGGTTCAAAAATAGATTCCTTATTTGCTTTGGGTTAACTGGAAACGAAACATCTCCTAAAAGATCTTCCGAAATCATCTCAAGGCTCCCATATTCTTTAATGAGTTTAAGTGCTGTTTTTGGACCTATGCCTTTTACGCCATCAGGGTTGTAGTCTGTTCCAATAAGTATGCCTACATCCACCAGTTGCTCATGAGTTATGCCAAGCTCTTTCAAAACTATATTCAGCTCCACGATTTCTGGAACGACTTTCACATACACGGGTTTCCTAGGGAGCTTACGTCTCCCGCTTATGGTGACATTTCGAATTAAAGTTGGTGCACCAAAGAGTACAGAGTCGTAATCTTGACTTGCACAAAAATTCGTGTTTCCCTTCTTGGTCATGTAGGCAGCTTGTGCTTCTCCTTCTCCAGGCGCTTGAACCCACGGAACTCCCATTAATGTCAAGAGTCGCTTGCAGTCTTGCTCCATGTAGTTTTTTAGTTGAGATGTAGCCTGAGCATAGGTGCGTGCTTCTTCAGTTTTACCTTCTATTATAGCCTGTTCATATTTGACGACAGCGTCTCGCTTTGTTTTCATTCGACGTCTAATTTCAATCTCCTTTAAAGCTGGTGGTTTGCCATCAAACACGTATGACACTTTGATACCCATCTCAACGAGATTAGATGTTCGATACAGAATGCCACTAAGATGACTTGTAACATTACCTTCACTGTCCTTTAACGGAGTGCCATTAGGTTGACGAATAATAGCCAGAAATTGGTAAAGAGCGTTATACGCGTCGACTGCTATTGATCTTCCGGCAAGATCTCGGAGGTTGACTTGGGTTCTTGGCACCAAATCCTTAAAATTCACTCCCAAAGATCTGCCCACCAGCTATATTGAAGCCATAGAAAGAAATTAAGTGTTGCCTTACCATTCTAGACACTGGAGAACATTCATTGCACCAATTGAGTTGGAGACACTAATATACGAAAAGGTTTTTAGTTAAGCCCACTGTTTCTTGTCAAACATATGAGTAACGTCTGTAAAAGGTGAAAATACACTTGTCAATATTTGCAGCTCCAGGAGCTTATGATCGAGCCATAACAGTATTCTCTCCAGACGGCCGCCTGTTTCAAGTAGAGTATGCTCTCGAAACAGTAAATCGAGGTGCAACAATAGTAGGAATAGTCTGCCCAGAAGGTGTAGTTTTAGGGGCAGAAGAGAAAATAGAATCGAAATTACAGGATTCAAGCTTTACTTGGAAAATCTTTGCTGTGGACACACATATTGGTGCCGCAGTTGTAGGTTTAGGCTCTGACGCACGTATTCTAATCGATCAAGCAAGAGTATACTGCCAGAGCAATAGACTCATGTATGACGAACCTATAGACATCGAAGCAATCTCTAAACGCATAGGCGACATCAAACAACTTTATACACAGCATGCAGGTGTACGACCCTTTGGGGTTTCCGTAATATTTGGTGGCGTGGACAAAACGGGTAATCGACTGTTTTCTACAGATCCAAGCGGAACATACAGAGCGTACAAAGCCATCGCCGTAGGGGTAGGCAGAGAGATCGTTGAGGAAATACTGAAGGCTGAGTACCGCGAAGATATGAGTATGCAAGAAACCATAAAACTTGCGATTAAAGGCCTTAAAAAGACTCTTGAAGCACGAGAAGAACAACTACGAGTCAAGATCAGCACAGTACCCTCATCTACAAAGACCTATCAAATGATGCCGACCGAAGAAGTAGAGAAGTACTTCAAGGCGACAGAATGAGTGTGACAGCTCAAAATGAGCGATCGATACACTGTTGCACGTATAACCCGCAATGGTGAACACTTCGAAATTCTTGTTAAGCCACAACCAGCCCTAACTTATACAATGGGGAAAGGCCCACTGATTTCCGAGGTTCTGGTCACCGACACGATATTTACTGATGCAAGCAAAGGAACAAAAGCAGGAGAAGAAAAACTCAAAGCCGCTTTTGGAACCTTAGACACTAGAAAGGTTGCGGAGACTATACTGAAACGAGGATCACTGCAACTAACCACTGATCAAAGACGACAGATGACCGCTGAGAAAAGGAAGCAAATCATAACCTTCATAGCTAGACAAGCGGTTGATCCAAAGACGAACCTACCACATCCCCCCCTTCGCATTGAGCAAGCGATGGAAGAGATCCGCTACTCTATAGACCCTTTCAAAGAGACTGAAGAACAAGCAAAGGACGTTATTAAGCTCTTACGTCCCATTCTTCCACTGAGAGTTGAACAAATCCAAGTGGAAGTTCGTATACCTCCAGAATATGCAGCAAGGGCATACGGAACAGTAAAAGGCTATGGAACCATTAAGAGAGAAGAATGGCGAGCAGATGGCTCATGGTTCTCCATAATAGAAATGGCAGCAGGCTTATATGGGCCTTTCTTGGATAAGCTCGGAGAACTGACAAAAGGAAATGCAGAAGCGAAGAAAAAGTTGTGAAGGAATTAAGATATTGAATTGGTGATTTGAAGGAATGCCAACTTTCTTTGAGAAACGGCAAATTGTGATTCCTGGCGATCTAATCGCTGAAGGTAACTACGTAGCCGGGGAGAATACATTCAAAGAAAACGGAAAACTGTATTCGACCCACATAGGATTAGTTGAATATGAAGAACGCAAGGTAAGTGTCGTTGCTTTGAAAGGGTTCTATGTCCCAAGAGTTGGAGACACAGTCATCGGAATAGTAAAAAACATAACAATGGGAGGATGGATAGTAGATGTCAATGCGCCATATTTATCACTTCTGCGTGCATCAGATGTTGTGGAGCGTTCTTACAGACCTCAGAAAGATGACCTATCATCTATCTTTGGTGTTGGAGATCTAGTGATAGCCAAGATTGTGTCCTTTGATAGAACCCGTGATCCACTTCTGTCAGTACGAGAACCTGGACTTGGAAAAATCAGTCGCGGTCAGATCATCGAGATTGCCCCGACGAAGATCCCTCGCATCATTGGCAGAAAAGGCTCAATGATATCTATGATTAAACGTGAAACAGGATGCCACATTCTTTTGGGTCAGAACGGACTGGTACTTGTGAACGGAAAAACTCTGAAAGACAATAGGTTAGCAATTATGGCAATCCGAAAGATAGAGAAGGAATCTCACACGAGTGGTTTAACAGACCGAGTAACGGAAATGTTGAAGAAAGAAAAGGAAGGTGAAGTTGAGAATGCCTAAATCGGAAGATAAGTTGATTGATAAGAATGGACTTAGAATAGATGGAAGAAAGTTAGATGAGTTAAGATCCACGAAAATTGAAGTAGGTGTTCTTAGTAATGCGGATGGTTCAGCTTACATAGAACAAGGAAAAAATAAAATCTTAGCCGCATTTTATGGACCTCACGAGGTTCATCCCAAACACCTTGCGTTGCCAGACCGATCTCTGCTGAAATGTCGATATCACATGGCTCCTTTCTCAGTTGATGAAAGAAAGTCGCCTGCTCCTTCTAGAAGAGACATAGAGCTTTCAATGGTAATACGGCAGGCTCTGGAACCATCTATCTTTCTGGAGTACTACCCAAGAACATCAATCGATCTGTTCATTGAGATACTTCAAGCACACGGTGGCACTAGATGCGCCGGTATAACTGTTGCTTCATTGGCACTCGCTGATGGAGGGATTCCATTGCGGGATTTGACCGTCGCTTGCGCTGCTGGAAAAGTAGAGGGTAAACTTGTGGTTGATTTGTCTGATGATGAAGATAAGAAGGGAGAAGCAGATGTGCCTCTCGCTTTCATGCCGAATCTAAATGCCATAACACTTCTCCAAATGGACGGTCAATTGACAGTTACAGAATTTGAAAAAGTCGTCGATCTTGCTCTTGAGGGCTGCAAACAGCTTTACAAGATACAGAAAGAATCCTTAAAAGCGAAGTATGTGGTCGGAGAGGGAGAATAATGTCGATGATTATACGTATAAGACAGAAACAGATAGCTCAGTTGATGAGCAATGGGGAAAGATTGGACGGGAGAGAGTTTGAAAAATATCGTGAAATCAAACTAGAAATGGGTGTCATCGAAAAAGCTGAAGGATCAGCACGCATCCTTTTAGGTAAGACTGAAGTTTTGGTTGGGGTGAAAATTGGAGTTGGCACGCCTTTCCCAGACACTCCTGATAAAGGAGTATTGACAGTGAATGCTGAGCTTGTTCCCCTTGCGTCTCCAATGTTTGAGCCAGGTCCACCAAGAGAAAACGCTATCGAATTAGCGAGAGTTGTAGATAGAGGTATTCGCGAGTCTAATGCTATAGACCTTGAGAAACTATGCTTAGTGCCAGGTAAGACTGTTCTCGTGGTTTTTGTTGACCTATACGTACTCAATTACGATGGCAACTTAATTGATGCATCTGCTATTGCAGCTTTAGCGGCTCTTCTAAATGCCAAGATGTCCAAGTATGAAATAGAGGATGGAGAAGTGAAGGTGAAGCCAGGCTACATCCAACTGCCGATTCAGAACTATCCAATCGCAGTAACGTTTGCAGAGATAGATGGCAAACTCATTATTGACCCTTCACTTGAGGAAGAAATGGTCATGGACGCCAGGTTGACGATCACGTTTGAAAAAGATGGGAAGATCTGTGCAATTCAGAAGGGAGGAACAGGTCAATTTACAAGAGAGCAGATCGTGGACGTGGTAAAAATTGCTGAAGGAAAAAGTTTGGAGATACGCAAGCTAGTGGTGAAAGATTAATGGGTAGGACTAAGAAGATTGGACTGGCAGGAGGCTTTAAGTCACGGT
>DAOWHM010000143.1 GCA_030641425.1 Candidatus Bathyarchaeota archaeon
CCATGTGTAAGTTGCTTCACAGCCATTAAATATGAACAATGTCTACTCGTTTTCCTGCTTACGGTTCATCACCCTCTATCTTGGTGAAGATTGGGTATACACTCTCTTTTCACATGATACAGACCATGAACCCGTGAGCAGCTCCACAACGTTACAGTGGGGGGTATTCGCGAAATGCTACAAAAAGGAAACATTATCCTCAAATCATGTTCATTGTGTGGTAAACATGTCGTGATTAGTTATGAGTGCCCGAAATGCAAGTATAGGGTTTGCATGGTTTGCGCAATAGACTCTGATTGGAAATGCTCGAATTGTAGCTCAAATGTACTAGCGCGGAATTATGACTGATCGGGATTAGCATTGGAGTATCGGTTCAGACCTCTTGAATACAACAGTTTGAAAGGAACTATTGGTGAGCATCTAGCACGAAGTTTCATCCGCAACCAGTTAGCCTCAAAACTCATCAAAGAAGAGGGATGGAACCATGTTTTACTAAGCAACAACTACTACAAACATCATGCTTGGACTTGGAACACAAAACTATTCAGTTTTGACAATTTCAGAGAGGATTTCATTGTCCATGGTTTCTATCCACAAATGAAACTTCTCGCAAAATACGCATCAGCCGTAGGTGTCCTCGTTCAAAATCATTGCACCCCAGACGGGTTGCTACTGAAGCTGCGAGAAACAAGTAGGACGAAGAGATTGAAGGAGAGTGCATATCCCTCGATTCGAATGTTACGCAAAGATTCCCAAAAACACGGAAAGTATTTCGAGTTTCCAATAGTCGATGGCGATCTAGAAGTCATTGAGATCAAGTGTGGACGTAACGCCAAACTCATGAACAAGCAGAAGAAAACATACAACAACCTCATTGCAAAGGGAATTCCTCTACGGTTGATTAAAGTTAGAATTGTTTCTTTTGACCTCAACAGATTCCTCGTCGAGGAACATAAATATGAAAGGTTCATTTAGCGAGAAGAAACGTATAATACTCCATGTTGACATGGACCATTTCTTCTCCGCGATAGAGGAACGCGAGAATCCCAACTACAAAAGGAAACCTGTCATTGTTGGAGCTGACCCAAGAGAAGGAAAAGGTAGAGGAGTCGTAAAAACCTGCAACTACGAAGCCAGAGAATTTGATATACATTCTGGAATGCCCATTTCAAAAGCTTGGAGGCTATGTCCAAATGCTATCTATGTTCGAGCGAACTATCGACTCTATAAAAAAGTGTCTGCAGAGATCATGAAAATTCTGAGAAATTATTCAGAGAAATTTCAACCATGGGGTTTTGATGAAGCTTTCCTAAACATTAGCTCACAAGTTCAGGATTTTGATGAGGCTATTGAACTCGCTGTGAATATTAAACATGAGATCCTTTGGAACGAAAGATTAACCTGTTCCGTAGGCATTGCACCTAACAAGCTGGTAGCCAAGATAGCGTGTGATTTCAATAAGCCTGATGGCTTAACAGTTGTCATCGATAATGAAGTCGAAAAATTTCTAGCACCATTATCTGTACGGAAAATGCTGTGGATAGGAGAGAAAACTGAAAATAAGCTGAATGAGATAGGAATAAAAACCATCGGTGACCTTGCAGGCTATGATGTTTCTGTGCTTATAGAGAAATTCGGAGTCATGGGAGCACGATATCATCAATGGGCACATGGCATATACAAATCAGAGGTTGGAGGGAGGAGAAGAATTAGGAAATCTATAGGTCATGAGAGTACTTTTATGGCAAATGTTAATGACCAAGATCTTATCTACAAGAAATTGGAAAATATCTGTCAGAAAGTTTATGAAAGAATTATTAGACGTAAATTGCTTTTCAAGACAGTCACAGTTAAGATAAGATATGGGAACTTTCAGACATACACTCATGGAAAGACACTACTTTTCTTCTCGAATCGCCTCCAAGACTTGCAGAAGACAGCTCAAAAGCTTGCTCAAGGTTTCCTTTGTAATAATGAAAAGATCAGATTAATAGGTGTGCGAGTGTCAACTCTCAAATCTAGCAAAGGGCAAAGATCTCTAGTCTAAAAAGATGTCGTTCAGAAAAGCAATTATTCTTTCATTTCTTGTTGCACAGCTCTGAAAGGACTCGTGCGAATCGTCGACAAAATCTTACGTGCAGGAAACGATAAGCCTTCAGGTTTCATCCTCAGCTTATATCAGTATTCTTAAAAAGGAAATGAAGAACATTGATGCCTGAGAGATTTCAGGATGAAAGTGCTGTTTATTGAGCCTCCTAGGAATTTTTGGTTTGTTATGGGAGACTATCTGCCCCCTCCATATGGCATCATTCAGCTTGCAGCCTATTTGGAGAGAGAGGTCAAAGATGCTGAGATTCAAGTGTTAGATTGTACGGTTCAAAGTGTGGACTGGGATGGAATCGAGAAACACATTGAGTCTTTCAACCCCGACATTGTGGCTTCAAGTGGCTTCGCAACATCAAACACATATCCCGTTATTAGAACCTTGGAAATCGCCAAGAAAGTAGACCCAAACATCCTTACAGTTACAGGAGGTCAGCATTTCACAGTAACAGCTCATGAAAGCTTGGAGAAATATCCTGAGATCGATGTCATTGCTCGAGGTGAGGGTGAGCAAACCCTTACTGAGCTAGTTAAACAAGGATCAAGAAAGAATCCTTCCATTCAAAGTATAAAGGGGATCTCCTTCAAACGTGGGAAAGAGATAATTCACAATCCAAATAGACCATTAATCAAAGATTTAGATAATCTGCCTTATCCTGGATATCATTTTGTTAAAGACTTCGTTCATAAATATCATTTTGCAGCGATGGCAGGAAGAAAAGCTCCTTACGCTCTGGTTGAAGGTGCTAGAGGTTGTTCCCATCGTTGCACCTTTTGCACTCAATGGAGACACTGGGAGGGGTCGTGGAGGTTGAAGTCACCTGATCGGATTGCTGATGAGATAGAGTTCTGCTACGAGAATTATGGAAGTAGATTCATATGGCTAACGGATGATGATTTCGGCCCAGGTGACCGTGCGAGTAAGCTTGCTGACGAACTTCTAGCTCGTAAGATAGGTGATGACCTGATGTTGTTTTTGCAGTGGAGATGTGATGATGTCATCAGGAACGAGAAAGCTCTGGCTAAAATGCGAAAAGTAGGCCTCTACTGGGTGATGGTAGGTGTGGAAAGCCCAGAGGATTCAACTCTTAGAAGCTTCAATAAGGGAATCACAACAGCCCACGCTTCAGAAGCTGTTAAACTCCTGAAGAAGAACGGAATCTTTGCTCACGCCATGTTCATCCTTGGTGAAAGAAACGATACTGCAGAGTCAATACAGACCCTGCGAGAATTCGCAAATGAACTAGACCCAGACTTCGCCATATTCACCGTGTATACACCATTCCCTGGACTACCTACATATGACGAAGCTAAAAGAAACGGTTGGATTGAAGACTACAACTTGTCCAATTATGACATGGCTCATGCCATAATGCCAACGGAAACCCTAACAAGAAAAGAGGTCCAAGAAGAGCTTTACAAATGCTATAGAAGCTTCTATGGTTCTTGGAGAAGGAGACTTGGAGGAATCTTCTCCACAAACAAGTTGAAGAGGACACTCTATTGGCATATGATGAGCAAAGGCGTTGTGAGACAATTCAAAGAGCTTTTCTGAAGGCTACCCTAAAAAAACCCTTCAGCTGAAATCTTCACACAGCATGCACATTAATAGATTATTTGTATGATGGCATCACTTCTTTTGCGAATCTTCTGACTACATCTGTGAAGTTTTTGCTTCTAGGGAATGATGTTAAGAAAATGTGAGCTCCTGTTCCTTTAGCTGCTTCAATTTTTTCAAAATATTCCTTGGAGTCATAAGGGCCTTTAGAGCCCATAGCACCAGCCATAAAGGTTATCTTGTCGGCTCGATGCATTTTCTTTGCAGCTCTAAGCACGGTCTCTTTCTTTTCTCCATAGCCTTCAATACCTTGGAACTGTGGAATATAGCATATGTCCGCATATCTACCTGCTAACTTTAGCATTCGTTCTCCTCTGCCCCCAAATAGGAGTTGGGGGTAAGGCTGCTGAATAGGTTTAGGCTCCAAAACAGCCCCGTTCGCTCTGTAGTATTCTCCTTCAAACGTCACCTTTTCCTGAGTCCACAGCTTCATCATGAGTTCAAGACCTTCCTTTGTCTTATCCACCCTAACTCTAGGCTCATTCCATTCACTATAACCCTCAAATTCCACTTGGGACCATCCAGACCCGACCCCAAAGATCACCCGTCCCTTTGACAGGACATCGAGAGTTGCTACCATTTTGGCTAGCATGCCAGGAGGACGGAAAGGTATCGGTGTGACTAGAGTGCCAAGATTGATCTGCTCCGTCTTCGCAGCAAGGTGAGTCAACATAATCCAAGTCTCCAAGGTTGCATTACTATCAGGACGTTTATGCCATTTTAGCTCACCCCACATGTAATGGTCAGGCATAAGTGCTCCATCAAAGCCAAGCTTATCTGCCTCCAAAACAGCTTTTACAATAAATGGTAGATCACTGGCCCAATTGCCTAACCCAGAAAGAAAAAACTTCACCGGAATCCACCATCAAACCTGAGCAGTATTCACCTCTTAAATACATTATCCAAGTCCACGAGAACATCTTAACAATATGAACACCCATCACGGCTTTCACGTGCATGCCCCTTGTGGATTTCAAAAAATACCGATTACTCAAAAGGCAGTTTTCTCGGAATCCAGAAGAGTACTCACCACTATCTTTTCACTTTCCTATTGATAATCGAGTGGGCTAGTGAATATTTATAGAAAGTGCCAACGGGGTCAAGTATTTGGTCTACTAGCTTTTCAGGGTCGTAACCTTCTTCTTTTTCTTCATCGACACCCAATATTGATGCTAGGGCACTCAGCATTGCAGCTCCCTGCTCAGGTTCATTAGGGCATGGCCCACCACAACCAGTGCAGGGGTAATCGACGCTTAAGCATTGGGCTCCGCAGCCTGCCCTTGTAGCAGGACCTATGCAGATTATTCCTTGTTCAAGAAGACATCTATCCGGCTCAGGAGCTTTCTCGTAGACACGGTAGATTTGAGGAATCTTTTTCTCCTTCTTCTCTCTAGGACATTCGTCACATACCGACTTAACTGGGGCTAGTACTGATCCTTTAGGCGGCAACTTGTTCTCGATTATTGAGTTGAAGGCTTTAACAATCAAGTCTACAGGAGGTGGACATCCTGGCAAATAATAATCCACATATACAGTTTGATCAAGAGTTTTTAACGTGTTAAAAAATTTTGGCAGATGTAACTCGACTTCCTTCACCTTGAAATGAGTTTCTGGCACTACTTTATCGGGATTGTTTGTTGAGGGAGTTTCATCGTAAATCCTTTCAAAAATCGCTTCCCGATCATGCAAGTTTGCTAGTCCAAGGACACAGCCTTCATGGGCGCATGATCCAAAGGCGATCAGAGTTTTCGACTTCTTCCTTAAAAGCTTCGCCATCTCTTCATTTTCAGAGTTCCTGATGGCGCCATTGAAGAAGCAAACGTCTATGGTCTTGTCTGGCATAGCCTCAACGTTTTTGTATTTGATGTCCATGGCTACGGGCCAAAAGACAATCTCCGCCTTGGCAACGACGTCTAAAATCTTCTCATTAATGTCCAACACAGCGATCTCGCAGCCACCACAACTAGCAGCCCAATAGAAAGCTATCTTCAGCTTATCCATTCGCGTTTACTCCATTCTTGAGCGGATTAGGACCAAGTTTCTCAAGGGTGGAAACCATGTTTTCCACAACGGTGGCGAATTTTTCCCCTTCGGAAGCTGAAATCCATTCCAATCTTAATCTTTCTGGTTCTAAGCCAAGGTTAGAAAGCACCTTTCTCAGGAGGAGCAATCTTTTCTGGGCTTTGAAATTACCTGTAAGGTAATGACAGTCTGAGGGTGGGTGGCAACCTGCAACGAGAACTCCATCTGCGCCTTTAGCAAACGCTTCAAGGATGAATGCTGGATCTACCCGGCCACTGCACATAACTCGGATGATTCGTATGTTCGGTGGATATTGAATTCTGCTCGTTCCTGCTAGGTCTGCTCCTGCGTAGGCGCACCAATTGCATAAGAAGCCGATTATAAGGGGTTTGAAATCAGCCACTTTCTTTTCACCTCACTATACTGTCTAACAAGGATACGAGTAGAGTTTTACAAATCTTTTTACGTCTAGATAAACCTTGAGTTCCCTCAACTCTTGAAGAGTCTGACTTCTTGTAACGAAGAGTGGAATGTTTAGCTGTCTGTGTCCAGATGAACTGATATAGACGCTATCTTCAATTCGTAGGCTTTCATCAAATTGCTTTTCTAAACAGCAGATATGCACGCCTGTGATTCATTCATAACGAAGACTCCACAAAACCTACCGTTAGTCTCACCATGATGCAATCATGCATGCATGTCAAGATTTGACAAAAGATAATTATACTGCAAGAGGCAAAAGCCTTTTGGCGTCTAGCAGTGATGGTGGTCCGCACCTCGGACTTCAAATCCGATGCAGCCCGAAAAGGACTGGGAGTTCGATAGCCTTTAGTTAACCGAGAGTCTCCCTAGACGCCGCCAATACCCAAAAAATTGGGTCAGCCTTATCGTCGATAA
>DAOWHM010000080.1 GCA_030641425.1 Candidatus Bathyarchaeota archaeon
AAGGACTTCGCTAAGAGGTTTTATTCGGCTCACAAAGTGGGGATGAGGAAAGGGTGAGACTGGTGTGGCTCTCGCAATTCTTAGAGGGTCACCGTGCAGAATGTTTAGCAGGATTGTTTGTGCTTCGTCATCTAGATTATGACCCGTCGCTAGTTTCGTTGCCCCCCAATTTCGGGCCGCGGAGTTTAGAGCACGCCGTCGAAGCACACCACAGTAGGAACAAGGTGTCAATCTACCCTTGAATACTTCTTTAGCCCGTAGTTTCTCAACTAGTTCATCTAGTTTGTGCCCAAACAATTCCTTGAAGGAGGTGACGAGATGCTCTACGCCGAGCTCTCGACAGCCTCTTTCAGCAATTCCCAACGCCTCTTCTCTGTAACCATCAATGCCTTCATCAATTGTGATAGCTACTAGCTCTGCATGGGGGAACGACTCTTCAAGTTTCGTTAATATGCTAAGAAGCGTCATACTGTCTTTCCCGCCTGAAACACCAACTGCAATCCTATCATCAAAGCGAAGCATGTTGTACTTCGATACTGTCCCCCTAATCTTGTTTTCAACTGACCGACAAAAGCATCTGCCACATAATTTTTCTCCTGAATATCTTCGCGCATAAACTGCGTTTCTATGATTACATGACGTACAGCTGGAGACTGGCTTCAATTGTATAGACCCTGAGTTTAACTGTTAAGACAAACGTCGTAATCTATAAATGATGCGCCAAAATCAATTTGGCGTGCCACGAAAACGCTTTGGAGGATCATCAAGCCATGGTCAGAAAGCCGAGTAGGCATAGGGAACGCGTAAGTGTTGATTATAGCAAGGAGCATTGGCTACTTTTGACGAGATTGCGCTGCGAAGCTGTCAGGCTGATGAAAGTCCTTGAATGCTCAAACATTGTTGTAGTAGTCCATGGCAGTATAGCGCGGGGAGATGTTACAGTGAAGAGTGATATAGACGTATTTGTGCCGAATCCCCCTTCTTCCTTTGCTATTGAAACAACTCTGGATAGAGCAGATGTTAGGATTGGAAGGAGGGTAATTATCCAGGCGACTCCTCGCCATGTTTTGAAGGGCTACATTGAGGTTGATGACCGAAAGACGATTTCTTTTCCGCTTGCTAAGATGTCCAAGACGGAGAGGGGGTTCTACCGTTTTGGTGGGGAAGTCGATCTTGAAGGATTGAGAAGTAACATAAGGGTAGTCGGTGTTGATAAGCGGCTTATGTTGATTGTTCCAACGGAGAAGGGACATGTTGAGAGTAGTGTAATTGGTCGAGAAGAGGAAGCTGCAAGCCTTATTGGAACTTCTCCTGAGATTGTGCTTGACAGAGTACGTGCTTTGCTTAGAAGGGACAAAATAGGCAGGACAGGCGTGTTTGTTGAGAGAGAAGTAACATATGAAGAAACCTTTGAGATGACTCTGAAGAGACTTGCTGAAACTAAACCTGAAGTCCGACGTAGGCTCAAGTTTTATGAGTAGTAAAAGTCTTCAGGTGACCGGGAAGCGTAGTAGCGCTGCGACTCCTCCCAGTCCAATGAGTTTTTGGCCGGCTTCATGTTCAACACTTATGATTATGACTCTTCCCTTCTTCCCTTCAACTTCAATCATTAGTTTTTCTAGTTCCAATAATTCCTCGTTTGAGGCATCTCTTATTGAAAGATCTGAAACCAACAACATTTCAATAGCCCCGAATGAATTCGCTGTTCCAGTCTGTTCTGATCCATAGGATACTCTACCGTTCTCATTACCAAGCCTTTCCAAAACTTCCTCTACAGCCTTAGCTTCTTCCACAATACGCAGATTCTTTAATGTTTTTTCTAAGACGCCCGAGCGCAAAGCCTCTTTGATTCCAGCCACACCGCTGCTGTTTACCCCTTTCACATCAGCCAGAGACTGCGTAAGGCCTGAAGTTTCACTCTTCAAGTACTTGAAGAACTGAGTTTTGACGAAGCCAACCCCGATTATTACAATTGAGCATTTATGGTCTTGCCAGATCTGTTGCAAAGCGTTCGAGACTTCTTTAAAGAACTTTTGGAGGGCGCCTACCCTCTTCTCCGCTTCGAGTTTTCCCGGCAGTTCTGCTTTGCCTCCAACCTTGATGTCCACTCCGTATTGTCTTATTATTGCTATACAGAATTCTTCGCTGTCGATTGACACGACGATAATGGGAGGGGCTCTAGATTGCTCTGCTCTTTCAAGGCGGTCAATGTGGTGTTTCAACCATTTGTCCTTTACTATTGTTAAGGGTTTGTTGATTCGTATGTTGAGAGTGTGATAGGATCCTCGTCCTGCTATGTTTTCAGGGGCATCATGAATCCTGCCGTGAACTCGGAGTCTGTTCAAGCTTCGATCCCACACTACATCTTCGACTCCTACACCAAAAAAGGTTGAAACCCGCTTGCCTTTTTGAGGCCTTGAATAATCTACATCCATCTTTACTTCTCGGGTTGTTCGAGCGTAAACGAAGTCTCCCTTAAGGATAATGTTGTAAAGGTGCCAAAGATCATCCAATGTTTTGGGTACTACTTTAACGAAGCCCTTCTTGAAATTCCTCGCCAAAACTTTCAATGATCTTACACCAGCGTGTGCCAATTAATAGGGAAAAAGCCAGTTATTAAGAGTTAGAAAGTAAGATCGTTACTCCTGCGTCGTCTTAGGTGAGGGCTCGCTTGGATGTCGATCGAAATAGACGGTACTTGGAGAGACGAGGCCAACCAGTCTTAGCGAGTTTTATCTTATCTGGGTTCTTCTTTAACCACCGCATCATGTGGAAGAAACTTTTAGCTCTCTTTTCTTCCCTTTCGTTGAGAGGTTCGTAGCCAAGATTTCTTATCTCATCCAAGTAAGCTGTCTCTGTGAGACGCTGTGGCTCCCCTGCGACTTTGACTTTATGGATCCTGGCATTACCGAATTTTTTCTCTAAGTCCTTGAAAGCTTGATCGAAGATTGAGCCTCGACAAATCTTGACAATCTCATCAGCTTTAAGCTCGAATTCTTCAAGCAGTTGAAATACCAGTCTTGAAGTTTGTATCAAATACTATTTTTGCCGAAAATAAGGAACTTGAAAATATCTAACATCTACCAGCCCATACTTGAATTCACGGTCTTCACTGCGATAAGCGCCAATAACCACACCGAAGAGGAGATCTCCACTGCCCGCGTCATCCACTACGATCGTCACGAAACTACACCAAACTGATCTGATTCTTCCTTGAATATTGCTGATCTAAGGAAATTAGATACTGCATCGTTCTCTGTATATAGATGTTAACGTACTTTGGCTTTGCCCTCCATCAATTTGCTATTGATACATCATTGTCTTTAACTGGAATGTTCTCGGTGAACCGCTGTTGTGATGCAGGTTTTCGTGTTCTGTTCCAAAGTATGCGAGTCCCAACAATTAGGAGGGGATAAGCCATTATCCAGATCATTGACAGAAAGCCTCCATAGTAGTCATGAAATGCCATAGCAGCGACATTCGCGGCTTATACCCCCTGGCTTAAGCTGCCTATGTAGATCAGGTATATGGCAACTATTCTAAGGATGTTAACGCAGAATGTAACTATGGCGCCAAAGACGAAATAGGTCGTCCTATGAAGAAGAGGTATCGTTGTCTTTTTGAAGAATATCAGAAGGACGAAGGTGAATATTAGAAAGCTTTGCACTCCGGCGCAAGGCCAAGCTATTCCGTATGTAACTAGGATATGTCCTGATGAATCTGATACTTGTAAGATAGGTGTTCCAAGTTGTTGGCCTATGAATGCGGTTTGGTAGCCTAGCCAATTTAGAACTGTTGAGGCCATTGAAGCGGTGAGGGGCACGAATGCTTGGAGTGGAGTGAAATAACCGTAGGGATAGAGTGTGTCTATCATGTAGATTGTTCCGATTGCTCCTATGAATATTAGAGAAATCGAAAAGATCTTCAATCCGTCCTTGTGGTACGCGAGCCAGAAGATTATCGTAAAGAGAGTCGTTAAAACCAGGTATTCAACTGAAAGAATCCATTTACTCATGGTTTGAGCCCGTATTCCTGCCATCTGGATTGGAGCAAACGGAAGGCCTAACCAATCAACCATATCGAAGAGAACTTGGTGTAATCCAAGAAAGTTTACGGCAACAAGATAGAAGGTAGGAAGAATAGCGACTGCTGCGATGCATAAAAATCTGGGGGATTTGAGAACCATTTTCTTTTCGTTGATTGACTCCCACTCCAACAGAATTTCGAGAAAGATCAACCATAAGAAGAAAAGATAGAAGGTTCTACCCTTCCAAGTTCTGGAGAAGGAATCAGCGTCTAGAATGAAGAGTAAGCAAAAAGGCGCTATAATCGAGGCTAAAACAAGTAGGTTAGGTAGAAAATCGTTGATTCGATCCCACAGTTTTGTGTAATATCCTGCTGTTGTAACTTTCATATGCATCTTGGGATTGCTTTGGGGTATCCTACTTACAAAGTTTACGCGGAAAACCAGTTTCTAAACTGTGTTTTCACTTGGAGCTGATCCATGTTCCAGCGAGAAATGCTTAGATTCACCTTTTCCGCAGAGCTTTGTTTCGTTCTATGATCATACGCTGCAGTGTCATCTTTAGTATGCATGCGCACTGCACCCTTTGCCTCGGTTACTACAATAGGTTCTAACTCACTTACCATACTAGTCATCAGAAACCTGCTGGTCTTTTCGATGATTTCATCGGATTGCTTCATGTAGTTCACAGTCCAACAGTTGAATCGAACTCTGAGACTATAAAAAAATTGTGATTTTAGAAGGTCAGGTAGGATTCGAAATAATGATTTGGTATCTATTTAAGAAATTCATTTCCAAATTCGCTCACCGAATCCAATGAACCTCTAATTTATGCATTTTAGTAATAGATAAAAGGTTCAACACAATTCCTAGTTTACTTCAAACTGAAGGTCGACTAGGTCTTGACTAATATCGGTGTGTACATCTGCCATTGCGGATTGAATATTGCTGGAGTTGTAGACGTTGAGGGTGTTGCAGAGTACGCTGCAAAGCTTCCAGATGTTAAGGCTGCCAAGCATATTACATACCTCTGTTCAGATGCTGGACAGAAAACGATCAGTGAAGACATTGAGAAGTTCAAGTTGGATAGGATTGTTGTTGCCTCATGTTCTCCTAGAATGCATGAGGAAACCTTTCGAAACGCAATAGAAGCGGCTGGATTAAACCCTTACCTTTTAGAAATGATTAACATTCGTGAACAAGATTCGTGGTGCCATAACGAAGAACCTGAAAGAGCTACTGAAAAGGCCAAAGTGTTAATCAGAATGGCTGTCGCCAGAGCATCTCGTTTACAACCTCTCGAAAGAAGCAAGATCAAAGCCACGAAAACCGTTCTTGTTATAGGTGGTGGAATCGCAGGCATTCAAGCCTCACTAGACTTAGCTAATACAGGATTCAAAGTACAGCTTGTAGAGAAATCTCCAAGCATAGGCGGACGAATGGCTCAGCTTGACAAAACTTTTCCAACGCTCGACTGTAGCGCCTGTATCCTCACACCAAGAATGGCTGAAGTTGGCAGACATCCAAACATCGAGCTGATGACAAATGCTGAAGTTATTAATGTGGATGGTTTTGTTGGTAACTATAACGTAACCATTGTTAGAAAGCCAAGATTCATTGATGAAGATCAATGTACTGGTTGTGGCGAATGCGAGAATGTTTGTCCAGTCTCGATGCCAAGCGAATTTGATCTTAGCTTGAAGACTAGAAAAGCAGTATATAGACCATTTCCCCAGGCCGTGCCTAATGTTTTCACAATCGACAAAAAGGGAATTGCACCATGCAGAGCTGCTTGTCCTGCTGGAGTAAATGCTCAAGGATATATTACGCTAGCAAATCAAGGGAAGTTCAAAGAAGCCTACGAGCTCATTAAAAGGTCTATTCCATTTCCATCAGTCTGTGGCAGAATTTGCTTTCATCCTTGTGAAAGTGAGTGTGAACGCGGAAAATTCGATGAACCAATAGCGATAAACGCAATAAAACGATTTGTAGCGGACTACGCGTCAAGGAAGGAAATCAGGATAGCAGAATCAATTCCAAGGAAACTTCATGATAAAGTTGCTGTGATTGGTTCTGGACCCGCGGGGCTGACCGCCGCATATGAATTAGCTAAGCTGGGATATCCCGTTACGGTGTTTGAATCGTTACCGAAACTTGGTGGGATGCTACAGGTAAGTATACCTGGTTATCGTCTCCCTAAAGATGTACTCAATAAAGAAATCCAGACGATTGTGGATCTAGGTGTTGAAGTCAGGACAAACGTGACAATTGGCAAAGATCTTACACTAGATGAGCTGTTGCAGACGGGATATTCAGCTGTATTCATTGCAGTTGGATTGCAAGAATGTCGAAAACTTAGAATCGAAGGCGAAGAACTAGACGGTGTGATACCTGCTCTTAAATTCCTGAAGAATGTAAACCTCGGTCGCCAAGTTAAGGTTGGGTCGAGAGTTGCAGTAGTTGGTGGAGGGAATTCTGCTATCGACGCTGCAAGAGTCGCCATAAGACAACATGCAGATGAAGTGATGGTTCTATATCGAAGATCAAGAGATGAAATGCCTGCATATTCTTCTGAGGTTGAAGAGGCAGAAAAAGAAGGCGTTAAACTTCACTTCTTAGTCTCACCAAAGAGAATTTCGGGCAAAGATGGACATGTTATCTCTCTCGAGTGTATTCGAATGGAATTAGGGGAGTTTGACGAGTCTGGACGTAGGCGTCCTGTTCCTATTGAAGGTTCGGAATTTATCATTAAAGTCGACACAGTGATTCCCGCAGTGGGGCAGTCACTGGATCACACTCTTCTGCCAAAAGAGATTACACTTTCAGAGAATAACACAATTGCTGTTAACCCTCGCACATTGCAGGCTAGTCTGCCTGAGGTTTTCGCTGGAGGGGATGCAGTGAAAGGTGAAGCCACAGTTATTGATGCTATTTGTCAGGGTAAAAACGCAGCGATTTCTATTGATCGATTTTTAAGAGGTGAAGATATGTTGGCTGGGAGACAAGAGATCATTTCGGAGGGTTTGACGGCTCCCCAAGAAGAGGTC
>DAOWHM010000145.1 GCA_030641425.1 Candidatus Bathyarchaeota archaeon
ACAAGAAAATAGATACACCCAGAACATCCCGCTCAGCAATTGAATTCACAGATCTAAGAAACATTTCAAGCATCGTATCCAAATCCAGCTTATACTCACCTACTACTAGAAAGAAACCTGAAAGATTAAACATTTGTGAAGCAGAACTAATTACCTAAACTTACATTCCCCAGCGTCATAAACAAAAAAAAAGGAAATTTATTGGGCTCCTACAATGTTTATTGTCTTCTTCTTCCAGCGAACCGCCAAAACCACAATTGCAATCGTTGACACAGCACCAGTGACTAACAGAAGAAATCCGGGAGTAACCAACGCTGGCACAATCTCCAACCCCAAAGACAGGTCATGCAAGCCCATTTATTTATGGCTTCACATGAACCTTCTCCAGTGAAATATTCTCACTCAAGGAATACAACTTTATTCCCACCTCAACCCCACCTTCAACATAGAAGGGAGAAAGGTGATCCCCTCAAAGCCCACGACCAACCCTAAAACTCACTGGCTACTCTACACACTACTAGCACTCCCCTTCATCCTAGCCACTGCATTATGGTGGTTTTTTCCTCCCTTCGCCCAAATACTGTCAACAAACATCTTCCAATACAAACCCACAACCCAACATGCAAATTGGCTATGGACAGCCCTCATCACCTTCTACTACACATGGTTCACATTCCTAGGAGTCGGAGTCGGCGGCTTACTGGTGATAAGCGCTTGGCTAGCTCGACGCAGAACTGAAAAGCGTTCAGCAGACTTCTATCCGATGGTGTCCTTTGTTATACCAGCCTTCAATGAAGAGAAGCAACTTCCCAAATGCATTGAAAGCCTATTCAAATGCGGAGCAGACTACCCAGGCCCCATCGAAATCATCGTAATAGACGACGGAAGCAACGACAACAGCTACGAAGTCGCCATCGCAAGCATACAATTGAACAAGAAGAAATACACACCTGTTCGAGGAAAAGTAATCCGCCATATGGCAAACCTAGGCAAAATCGAAGCTGTAAAGACAGGGGTCAACAAGGCTTTTGGACAACTCATAGCCATCGTTGACGCAGATTCCTGGTGGCAACCCTCAGTTTTGAAAAGTATGGTGGAATATATGCATGCGAATGGGAAAGCAGCAGCCACTGGCTACGTGCATCCTAGTGATGGTGAAGCAGAAGACAACCCGTTCGTTGTCCTGCAACAACTAGAATATAGTCAAGGCTTAGGGGTTTTCAGATGCGCCCAAACCTTAGGAAACGCTGTCCTAGTCGTTCCTGGCGCCTTAGGGATATTCAACACTTGTGTACTTCGCAGCATTTTAAATGATGGAAGTTTGATATCTGTTGCAGAAGATTCTGAAATCACTTTGGAATTGCAGAAGAGAGGTTATGGTGTAGGCTATTTAAGTAGTGCAAGAGGTGGAACTCTGGCACCCTTAAGTTTCACTGACCTGTGGCATCAACGAATCAGATGGTTCATTGGTTGGCTGCATAATACATTGTTTATCCATCGTGACATTCTATCTGAGAGAAGTTGGCTGAGTCTACTGCTATGGTATTGCCTAGTTGCAGAGTATTTTGGAGCATTTGTAGAGTTCTCTGCCCTTCTAAGCTTTCCCTTTCTGTTTTGGTTTGCTCCTGATCGAATCATGTTTGTGTTTAACTTGTTCTGGTTTGGCTCTTACGCACTGTTTGTAGGGATAGTTTTTCAAGCTATGGCTTTGCGTTTTGCATATGGAGAGTGCAACCATAAGTGGTTGTTGTACTATACGCCCTTCTATTTTATTCTCTGGCTTGTTAACTTGGGAGCGAGGTTGTTTAGTGTGATTGGATATAGTTTGGGCTATAGAGGAAGATGGCGCTCTGCTAAAGAGAAGTTTTGGTAGGGATCATTGGGCGTTTGCTGTAACTTTGAGAAGAGCCAGCTCCATGGTTAGGGTGTTGAAGTCTCGCTTCTGAGTTAGCTTTGTTTCGGTTTCATCGTTTGTTGGAGGGGGCGCACATATGGACAAAACACTTTTTTAGGGAGAAAGGAGAAGGCTTTGAGAAGAAATTATTTCTTCAACCATATGTGTCCTCTTCCTTCAACCTCCACCGTCGTAAGACTTACTATACGATAGTAGTATAAAAAGTTTACTAAACCCAAAACAACAAACATCAACAATCTCTCCCAATTCCCTCTCACACCACCAACAAATTCACTTAACTATACGCTGCCGCAACCCAACAAAAAAATCAGTAACATCAACATTCCCCCCACTAATTATTACCCCCACCCTTTCAGAACCCAAATCAATACAACCCGACAGAACACCCGCAAGAGAAACAGCTCCAGAAGGCTCAACAACCAACTTCATCCTCTCCCAGAGAAACTGCATCGCATCCACAATCTCCTCCTCTGAAACAGTCACAATCTGATCCACACCCCCCCGAATAATCCTAAAAGTATTACACCCCAAAGAAGTCCTCAAACCATCAGCAATCGTATCAGGATCCTCCATCGGCAATATCCGCCCAACCTCCAAAGACCTGTACGCATCATCCGCGTTCTTTGGCTCAACACCAATCACCTTCACCAAAGGCAACAAACCCTTCGCAGCCACCACCGTTCCACTTAACAACCCTCCACCCCCAACTGGACAGAAAACATAATCTAACTCTCCAATCTCCTTGACCAATTCAAATGCTGCGGTCCCTGCCCCAATAATAATCTCAATATCGTTAGATGGATGAATAAGGGTGTAACCATATTCTTCCACAAGACGATGAGCAACCTCCACCCGATCCCTCGGACGGGAGCTACAAAAAACAACTTCAGCTCCATAACCCTCTGTAGCTGCAACTTTCACATGAGGAGCGTTCTCAGGCATAACAATCACAGCCTTAACACCTAGAAGTTTAGCTGCCAAAGCAAGAGCTTGCGCGTGATTCCCCGAAGAGTGAGTAATTACTCCTTTTTCCTTTTGCCTCGACGACAACTGAGATACAGCGTTGAAGGCTCCTCGAAACTTGAAGGCTCCTGCCTTCTGAAAATTCTCACATTTAAGAAAACATTTCGCGCCAGTCATCGTATCTAATGTCGAAGAAGTCATTACAGGAGTTCGATTAACAACTTCTCCTATGCACTCATAAGCCTTCATTACTTTTTTGAACATTCAAATCGAGAGAGAAGGGGATGAGCCCAACTTAAAAAGGGATACTCCACCTTTCCAGCGCGCACAGGGCTAAGGAGTATATTTGAATGGGTGTCTTGACCTGTCTTTGTTCTCCAACACTTCACTCACAGAAGGTCGGCCTTCAATTGCTCTTCTAATAGCGTGTCGCATAGCCTTGTAGTTGTTGATGTACACTCTGTGCCGATTGATTGCAGAAGGATGCACAAACACATTGACTATGATTATCAAGTCTTCTGCATTTTCTTTTGGTATGACACCGTCTTCAAGGTTATCTGCCACTGCTTTAGCTATGGCGGCTTGAGCGGGTCCATAAACCATGCTTGCTTGTCGCATGTTTTTTATTGTGACTGTGGGAACCATCAGAGTAATGGGTTTAACCACCACGTTAGGCTCCAAAATCGCCACCAAGGGCTCATGTCCAGGAGTTGGATTCGCTTTTGCTCTTGCGTATGCTTCGCCAACTGGGCCTTCCTTCTCTCCAATCATCAAATCAATATGAGCCACCTCAGAGTCTTTCCCTGCCAAAGCTTCACCTATTCTCAACTTAAATTCACGAATAACATTGGGTGTGATATGAACAGCTGCAAATCTCTCTTCCAAGACCTTTTCGCCAACTTCGAACTTCACTGGCTTGGCCTTGATCTTCCCGATCTTCTCCAAATCCAAGCGCAACTCTTCCCTCGCTTCATAAGTAAGCTCTCCTCCTACACTGAGAGGCTGTCTAACAGATCCTACTTTTACTCCCATCATATTCAAAGCTTCTTTCGCTCCCACAGCACCACTCTGAACCGTAATCCTAGCAATCTTCTGGACCTTACGTTGAAGTTCACGAGCCCCCTGTAAGTCACCTTCTCTAACCTTATTGAACACTTCAACCCAAATATCTGGAATGAAGTTGGCACTTGCTAAGATAGCCCCACTAGCTCCTGCCGCCAACGCAGCCATAACCACTTCATCATGACCACACATCACATTGATCTTATCCCCTACCTTCTCCAAAACTGTCAAAATGAAGTTCAGTTGCCCACTACTGTCCTTTACGCCAACCACATTAGGTATCTGAGCTAAGTCCTCTACAATCTGCCAAGGCAAAGGCAAGCCAGTACACTGAGGTATATTGTAAAGGATTATCGGCAGATCTACTTCAGATGCAATTGTGAAAAAATGCTCGTAAAGGCCTCTAGTAGATGGTTTCGCGTAGAAAGGTGTCACAATCAAAGAAGCATCTGCACCAGCGTCCTTGGCGTACTTTGTCATCTCCAACGCTTGCCTAGTTCCACTAGCTCCCGTACCAGCAACAACCGGAACTCTACCATTAACCTCATCAATAACAAGATCAAGAACCCGTTTCCTCTCTTCAATGGTCATGTTGATGAATTCCCCTGTAGTCCCACATGGTACGACCCCATGGACACCCCTTTCAATACATCTGTTAACCAAAACCCGCATCGAAACCTCATCTATTTCATCTCCACCTTTCGTGAAGGGTGTTACCAAAGCAGGCATTATTCCCTCTAGCCTGAAGACCAATGTTAACTCCTCGACAACTTATCGTGCCATTCATGCATTTAAGTACTTCACCCAAATGCCAAAGAGGAACCTCTGAATAGCTGCCAAGAGTGAACCCAACAAATCACGGCATAAAAACTGAGCTGCCATCGTATAATGAAGACATTTGTCCTTGACTAGGGCTCATATAGCTATTCTTATAAACTCAACTTGGCTAACAATTCGCTTAAACTGAACTAAAGGTGATCTGGAGGAGGTTTATTGAACGAATTAAGAGAGAGGTTAATGATTAAAGAGGAGAATCTGAGGAGAGTAAATGAGTTCCTCCTGAAGGATGACAACCCCCTCATAAATGGTTTAATCGAAGTAGTCGATAAATATGGTTCTGTGGATGAAATCAACAGGAAAGCGAAAGAAGCTCGCAAGCTTGAAAACCTTATGAACCGTCTAAGAGAGAAGCACTCACCATATATTGATGATCTCGAATGGTTGATGAAACAGAGAAATAGAGACGCTTTTATTAACATCCCTGAATACCGAAGAAAGATTCTAGGTAGTAAAGCTGACACTACAAAATTCGACGAATCATTCGCAGTTACCCTAGAGATTAGTGCATGCAACTTCTTCCCATGGGTTATAGAAGAAGCAAAGAAGGCAATTGCCCAACAAGATCTCATGCCTGGACGTTTCATTCGGGTACGCTCCATGAAAGAGCAAGTTGAAGATGGTGAGATCTTGGCTTTTGCAGCTGCTGCTCAAATCGTTGGAGCTTCCTATGTGGAGACCTTAGATACTAAAGGAACGTTGCCAGGAGCTGACGGGCTACCCATTAATGTTCATCTAGGCGGTCCTGAAACCATCACTGGATACTTTGGCGGTGTTGGGTTGCCAAATGAGTATGCCTTGAAATGGGTTGATGAATACTTACATTACTATACTGAATACGGCATCCAACAAGTGTTAAATGTTAACATAGGAAGTGTGCTGTTAGCATATTGGCTCTTCAAGTTTGGAATCGACATTGAGTTTAAGATATCAGTCTTCCTCGGAAATGACAATCCTTACTCTTGTTTCTGGACGTTAATGACTGCCAAACTCTTCAGCCGTGATGATGGCACAAGCCCCCTCATAGGGTTTAACTTGTCAAATTCAGTCAATAACGAGACTATCGAAATGTCAGCGTATATCCGAAAGGCTTTCGACTTTGAAGACATCGTTCGCTTGGAACATCATATTGTGGAAACCTACAAGAGCATAGTCAGACAACCATACGACCGGCTGAATGAGCTTCTTGACATCGCTGATCACATAAAAAACATAAGCGCTAAACATGAGGGAGGGCTGCTTGAAGTAGAGAAAACCCGGGAACATCCTTCAGACATATTGGACTACTTTATTCCCAAGAAAGACATTGATGCACAGGATTTGATGCAAAAGCTTTTGATTAACTACCTTGACAAGCATGATTCTATGAATAAGACTGCTAAAGCTTTGACCGAACGAGGTTTAGCAGTCGTTCCGGCTCAGCGCCTGCATATAATGAAGTAAATGGGGCCACGAGGTTACCAAGACGATGATTTGGGTCGTCGAATTATCAGCAGAATGGTTGTTACAACGAAAATTCCAGTTGTTATAAGGAAGAGATACACCAAGTTTGTGGCGCTATTTTCCTCAGTAATCTTACTTTCCAGCATGTGATATCGCTCTTGCAAATCTGTATAGTTGGATTCAAGCGTAATATAGGAACTTTCTAGATTGTCAAAATCCTCTTTGAGTTCTATGTAGGCTTCATTTTCAATGAATGTTGTAGAGAAGGCCGTAGGGAAAATCTGGTGAGGAGATGGGATGTTGCCTTTGATGTACCAGTCATACCATATTATGCCATAGATCAGTCCGGGGAGAGCATCATCTGGGATCTCTAGCTCATAACGTGTTTCATTAAGGGACTCTGAGGTGAGGTCAATGTTTTTTAGAGTTGTTGTTGTGCTTAACAACGGAACTTTTTCGAGGCCTTCTCTCTGACAGGAGAAGTTCACATTGATGAAGTCAACATGGATCTCTGCTGAAGCTTTCACACTCACAGTGATGTTTATAGTGTCGCCAGGCCAAGCTGAAGTAGGCGCTTCCACCTCGATAAGGAGGCCCCCATAATCTAATGTGTAACATTTCTGAACTTCAGCAGCGTCTGACATTACAATTCCAGCTAGACTAATTGTGATCAGAAAGAAGCCAATCAGCATCAGGATTGAGGCTCTTTTGGTTTTCATGTTTTCACCTACTATTGCATAGTTGCGTTCCATCGAATCATATTTAACGATTTTCTAACGTTATTATGAAAAATTAGAAGTGTGAAGAGCTTTTTTTTAATTTTTACAGGTAAAAATCTCTTACTTTAGAGAGCGGATGAAGTGTTGGTATACGTAAAGGAAGTAAATAAGGGCGAAAAAAGTTAATGCCACTTCAAAAGTTAAAATTAACTGGTTTTGTTCCACAGCGAAGAAATAGCCTTGGGTCACAATGTCTGTGAAGACCAATAACTGTAGGAATATGGCTCCTCCAATACAACTGAAGCCTAGGCAATGAAGAAACTGTCGCAATCGGCGGTCGACTTGGGTGTCCAAACTTATCGAGATAGAATGGTGAACCGTTTATCTTAAGGTTTACGAAACGAAACATAAAATGGAACCTAACTATTTCTCCTTTGGATTTCAAATCGCTATTTGTAGGGTATCTAGACTAGAAGTATGCATGACTATTTTATCACCAGTCCTAAGAGAGTAAGCACCGTATGCATGCATACTTGCTAACTAGATGGAGGGGCTCGATTGAGGGGAGGAGGGTTTAGAATTGAACGCTATTTGTTTGTTGGGTTTTTCATTGTTGAGCAGACTGGCTTGTTAAGGATGCTGTGGACGCCATTTACTAAGTTTTCGCGGATTCCAATGTTGCTTATTTTCCGGCATATGTGGTTTAGAGAGTTTTCAGTGAAATTTAGTAGGTTTTGTCCTTCGTTGGTGAGTTTGTATACTTTTCTCGGTCTTTCGTTGCTGAGGTCCCACTGGCTTTTGATGTAGCCTTTTTCTTCGAGGCTGTTGAGAAGTGGGTATATTGTGCTGGGTCCGAAGTATACGCCGAAGTTTTTTCGTATGCTTGATATTATTTGATATCCGTGCGATGGTCGGGCGTTTAGGAATTGGAGGATTACAAGGTCTAGGAGTCCCTTCATGAGTTTATTTTGCACTTCTCTATTTTTTTGTCCCATTCTGTTTACCTCATGTAGATGTGTTGAACAGTTTGTGTGTTCACCACGTATACGACATGTCTTCGTTCAGACATATCTTACGACTTATTATATCCTAAACAGTCATATAAGGGTTGATGCGACCAAGAGGCATAAAAGAGCATACTGATCCACAGAACTGATTCCGAATTAAGTAAAATCTATATGTAAAGACCATAGAATACCTGAAACGTAAAATGTCCAATCTGTGACATATATGACCCAGAGCTTCAAGAAGGAAATTGTACAACACATATTCAGAAATCTCTTAGACATTATGGTTTTGAGGTTATTGAGAAGGGATCCAATGTGGGGATACAAGATGATAAAAATCGTTGAAGAAAAATACGGAATAAAGCTACGCCATGGCGCTCTATACCCCTTACTCAACAACCTAGAAAGGAAAGGTTTCCTCCGAAGTAAGAAGGAAACAAAGAGAGGACGAGTCAGAAAGATCTACGAAATAACCTCCAAAGGCATACAACTCGTAGACGCATACAATGAATTCATGAGAGAACAAATCTGAGACGACGAGGAAATATCAAGTCCGTGGAGCAAAACTGTGAGTTTTATATGGGAAGGCTGATAGACTACCTTGGGGTCTAGTTGATGGTGGGAAGTGAACAAGCGTTAGGGGCGAGTGAGAAGCTTCTTGAGGAAATCAAAGATTTATTGAAGAAAGAAGGCAAAGAAGGAGTGGAACTAGCCCAGGAAGCGCTGATGGAAGAAACCGACGTCCAAAGACTTAGGAAAGCTTTGAATTTCACTAGGTCATGCATGCAAGAACCTACCGATTACTTTAGAACAGCGTTGCTCTCCTTGTGCAGCAAAGCAGTAGGAGGGAGTTCAAGAGTCACCCTTTCTGCAGGAGCTTCTCTCGTTCTTTTCGCACGAGCAATTGGAATTCACGACGATTTAATAGACCAATCAAGAGCGAAGGAAGGAAAATTGACTGCCCCCGGAAAGTTAGGGAAAGATGTTGCACTCATTTTGAGTGACATTCTTCTTTTCAAAGGGTTCACGCTTTTTCGGAAGACACTGGAATCCGAAGTTCCTTTGGATAGAGTAATTGCCGTTCTTGATGTGATCGAGAAAGTCTGGTTCGAGCAAAGTGAAGGGGAAGTGTTGGAGATTCAATCTCGGGGAGAAACAGATATCATACCTCAAGATTGTTTGAAGAAGATTCGAATGCGAGCTTCAGAGATGGAAGCTTGTACACGAATAGGCGGGATTCTGGGAGGAGGCTTAGAAAGTGAAATTGAGAATTTAGGCAGATATGGACGAATGTTGGGGATGGCTTCGATACTGCGTAATGAATTGATCGACATGCTGGAGTTTAAGACGTTGTATCATCGGATTCGTAAGGAATCGTTGCCTTTACCTATGGTTTATGCTCTTCAGAATCTAGGTGTCAGGTCAGAACTCATCTCTCTCTTATCTGGGAGAAACCTTGCGAAGAACTTGAGAGAAATCTCTAGGTTAGTGGACAAAGCAGGTGGAATGGAATACGTAGCTGAGTTGATTGGGAAAATGGTTAATGAAGCCCTCTTGTCAATTGACAAAATAAAAAATAGAGGGGTGTATCAACAACTAAAGCTTCTTACAGCGACGCTACCAATACACCCTGAAGAATGGAAACTAATCTTATGAAGACTAGGTCCACCAGGAAGTTACGGGTCTTGAAGGAACTCGCACAGTTTTCTTTCTTCTTGGCAAATTTACCCCTCAAACTGTATCTCTGTAGAACAGATTTATTTAAGCGTTTTGTTCTACGTGTAAACACTTCCATCAAATTATGATTAAGAATCATTATTTTCAATTCCGAAACCTAATTTGGTGAATTTAGTCTAGTGGAAACTAATCTGGTCACGTACTGGTGGCAATGTCTTGCGGCTTCGAAGTGGCTCCTTTTTCAGAGGAGAGAATATGATATCGTCAGCTCTATTATTCAACACGTTTTCTTGGTTCTTCATTGGGCAGATGATGATAAGCAAGATCGGAGCCACTGCTGACCCTATAGTTTTAAGTTTGGCATACTATGTCGCAATAATATTCTCTGCAGCTGTTGGGGCTCAGTTTTTGACGAAGATACGTAGGCAGCAGAATCTGTTCCTTTTCTGGTTGATTTTTGGGAGCCTTGTCTCACTCTTACCTGTGGTTACTGCAAATAGTCCGATCTTTGCAGTGGCTACTGCAATTTTGATGGGTATCTCCTTAGGTATAGGGCTTCCTTCGTGTTTAGCGTATTTCACGTACTCAAGGCCAATCGAAAAGAGGGGGAAAGCAGGTGGTACCCTCTTGATGTTTACGTTCATGTGCACTCCATTTGTGGTGATGCTTATGTCCGAGTTGAATTTCGGGATTAGTTCCATAGTGTTCTCCCTTTGGAGAGGATGGAGT